>CAYQMB010000064.1:6043-10180 GCA_964418565.1 uncultured Bacteroidales bacterium
AGGTTTTTCCGGATGTTGCGTTCATGCTTTTTCGTTTCGGTGATGTCGTCGAGAATAAGCATGATGTGTGTTTTGTGCCTGTAGTTAATGGGGATGAACCTGCTGTCAACCCATACGCTTTTTTTGAATGTGGAAAATATCTCAGTGGTGATGTTGCTCCGTTTTCCCGATTGTACTGAATCCATAAACGCCTGGTATAAGCCGGATTTCTTCCATGATTTGATGTTGTGTGCATTCTGGTTCAGCACGGCCTGTTTGTCGGGAGCTCCAATCATTCTGACTGCCGTGTCGTTTGTAAGAATACATTGCCCGGTACCATCATACACAATGATTCCCATTGGTGAGTTGTCAATCAGGGATTTATTAAAATTGAGCGCTGTTGTAAGCTCTTCCCTGGCTTTGTGTTCTTCTGTTATGTCCCGGGCTGTGCAAACCACAAACTCAACATTTCCTGCAGCATCAATCATGGGTGTTTTTTTGATGTCAAGCAGGCAGTCTTCTCCCTTCCCACTGGTGTTCCATTCCTGAAAATGCTGAGTTTTTTTGCTTGTGAAACATATTTTATTGTTTTTGATGTAATTGCCGGCAAACTCCGGTGTGAAAATATCCCGGAATTTCCTGTACTCCACCTCAGCTTTATCTTTGTTAAGGAATTTTGCATGAGACCGGTTAATCAGTCCATAGGTTTCCGGATCTTTAAGGTACCATATCTGCAGATCTGTGTTTTCTGTTAACAGCATCAATTCCCGGGATCTCTGCTGCAACTTTTTCTGATTCTCAATTTGTTCTGTTATGTCATGACTGATAAACAGGATTTTATTATAATGATTGCTTTCATTTTTAAGCGGAACTTTGGTGGATTGCATGTAATGGGTTTCGCCATTTTTTGTGATTGTTTTTGTACTTGCAACGGATATACCGGATTCCAAAGCAGACGCGTCATCAATCATGTGATCTTCGATCTCAGCAGGGTCTGTTAAGATCTGTTCATCGGTTTTTCCCAGGATATCACTGGCCGGCATGCCGATAAAATCAGAAAATTTTCTGTTAGCTGTCAGGTATCGGCCTTGCTTGTCTTTAACGCCAAGCATGCTTGGAATGGTATTAATAACCTTTTGCAGGAAACTCTTTTGCTCATCCAGCTCGAGCTCGTACCGTTTGCGCTCACTGATATCAAAGGTAGCTCCGTAAAAAATGGTTTTCCCATCAGGGTTTGCTTCTGCTCTGCCTTGTGTGGCAAGCCAGAATTCACGGCCTTCAGGGTTTGTAAACCGGTACTCAGTTTTTACGTTTTCACCCGGATGACGAAAAGCATACCTGAATGTTTTCAGTAGTGGCTTTTTATCTGCAGGGTTTATTAATTCCAGGAAACGGGATATGGAATGATTCAGGTAGCCTTTGGGTAAGCCCAGAAGTTTGTCACCAATATCGGAAATAAATGTGTTGGTGAAATTACCTTCAGGCTTTAATTCTGTCTTAAAGATGATGCTGCTGGCATTGTTTACCGTTTTTTCATAATCCTGGTTGAGTTGACGTATTTTTTGTGCTGATTCCTTTCGTTCCGACAAGTCACGAACAAAGGTTAATATGGCCGGATCCCCGTCAATTTCAATTAACGAGTTGTTTAATTCCACATCAACCGGGTTCCCCTCGCTGTTGATGATTTTGGTTTGATAAATGCTTGATATGTCTTTTCCACTCAGGCGTTTTTTATGGTAATCCAATACATTGGATTTTTCATCTTCATCAATAAAAGACAATATGTCCCGGCCAATGATGTTTTTCTGTTCATATCCAAAAAAGGCTTTGATGCGGTTGTTAACGTACAGGATTTTTTGATTTCGCGTAATCAGAATTACATCGTTGGCACTTTCAATCACCTGGCGGTATTTTCTTTCACTTTCACGCAGCTGTTCCTCTTTTTTCTTTCGCTCGGTGATATCAACCACAACGCCTATCATTCGGGCAGGCTTTCCTTCCGGTGTGTAACTATTTATAATGCCACGGTCGAAAAACGATGCGTAACTGCCGTCGCTGCATTTAATTCTGTAATCTACCGTGTAAACCTTTTCTCCCCGATACATGCAATCACGCATTGCTTCCATGGTGTGTTCATAATCATCAGGATGAATCAGCTCCGTCCAGGCAGAATAAGGTGCGTTTTTGAACTCTTCCGGATTGTATCCAAGCATTCCTGCTTTGTTAGGACTGGCATTAACCGTTCCATTCAGTAAATCAAACTCGTACCAGGCAAGCTTGCCCGCTTCCATAGCCAGATTCAATTGCTGACTTAACAGATGCTCTTTGGTGATGTCGTTGAGGACAGTAAGCAGGTATGTCTGATTGTTGGAAGTGAAATATTCAGCCGAAAAAAGGCAAAAATACGGAATCCCCTTTTCCCCACGTATTGTAACCGGCAGGTTTTTAATGTGCCCTTCCTTTTCAAGGGTGGGCTTAATGGCAGTGATGTTATGCCTGTTATCAAAAATCCCAATCTCAAAATAACTGCGGTGGATTACTTCCGCTTTTTTGAGACCTGTGATTTCTGAAAAACGTTTGTTGATGTCAAGGTAATATCCGTCGGCAGTCGTGATGGCCATGATGTTGGGATTGGCTCTGAATATGCTTGTGAACTTTTCTTCCTTGATTTTCAGCTCAGATAAATCCCTTATGACAACAAAATAAACCTCCTGATTGCTCCATTCTCCTTTAATTATGCTGGCTTCTGCAGG
Source organism: uncultured Bacteroidales bacterium (assembly GCA_964418565.1). Classification (GTDB taxonomy): domain Bacteria; phylum Bacteroidota; class Bacteroidia; order Bacteroidales; family ML635J-15; genus JAQIBY01. The sequence goes on from CAYQMB010000064.1 coordinate 8,776, forward strand.
AATATCTTGTTTGTTTTTACCTTTTATCTTTGCAGAATAATCCAGGGGTTTATCGTTTAGACTTCTGAGCATGTTGCGGATATCCTCTCCGGCAATGTCAGCGTGCAATTCTTCAAAATGCATTCCTTCAACAGTGTCAGGAGTATACCCTAAACGCTGATAAACAGCCTTGTTGGTATGTACGATTTTTCCTTCTTTATTGATGATGATTACCAGGTTTTTCATCGTTTCAAACAGGTTGCTGAAGTTTTTTTCCCGTTCAAATAGTCTGGATTCAAGGCTTTTACGTTTGGTTATGTCTGCCATTACAGCCCTGACTCCCTGAATTTCGCCTCTATGTTTTATTGGGCTTGTGGATAGCAAAATATGGATGGTGCCTGTTTTTGTGTTAAGACTGTATTCATGGGATGGCAGTTGTTTTCCATTCAATATTGCCTGGAAATTATTTTGCACCAACTCGAGGTCATTATGCTTGAAAAATGTTTTTAAATCTATGCCATTTTTGACTTGCTCTCTGGAATAACCGAATTTTTCCAGTGCTTTTTTATTGGCAAAATATACCTTCCCCTTTTTATTCACTTCACAGATAATTTCAGGTATCTGATCAGCAAAGTCCCGTTGGTAGCGGGTAAAGTTTTGTTTCTGCGGCGTTTCTTCTGAATTACCATTAATGGTGAAGATGATAATGCATTTACTTTCGGATAATGGTGTTATTGTAAGGTCATAAGCTTGTTTACTGCTTTTGTGCACAAGTGTGTGCTTCTGCCCGGAGTCGTTTTTACAGGCCTCATGGATAAAAGTGTTTATGGCTGCAGGTCTGCCCTCGCTGGAATGAAATCTGTTACCAATATTAAATGTACTGCCGGTGGTTAGTCCGGTTAATTCCTCGGCTTTAGCGTTCAGGAATTCAACGATAAAATGTTTCTCTGAGGTTTTCTTAGAGTAGTGTAACGTGATATAAGCACCTTTTATCTGATGCCGTAATATGTCGAGCTCTTGCCGGAGCGAATTGTTAATATTTTGCATATACCAGTATTTTTCCAGGTGTAGATGCCTGTAGGTGTAAAGATACAAAATTTTGAACTCCCTTTTTTGCCTATAAAGTTGGGTGATTATATCCGTATAAATGCCTAGAATAGCCCCGGATAAAGATTCATCCGTAACCCGGGGTTATCTTGGATAAATACAGGGACGCTTTTGGCATGAATTTTTGCATTTTTTTCTGCAAAAATCATGACCAAAAGCCATATTCTCATCATATTTTCTCCCCGGGTTGCAACCCGGGGCTATTCACATTTGAGCCCTTCAGGCTCAAAATAAATAACCAGGGATTACGCTCGCTACCGCATTGCGTGATCCCTTGTGGGGGAGGCCTTGCAAGCAAAAACCCTTACAGCTACTGGCG
>CAYQMB010000064.1:10280-10474 GCA_964418565.1 uncultured Bacteroidales bacterium
TGATCCCTTGTGGGGGAGGCCTTGCAAGCAAAAACCCTTACAGCTACTGGCGTAGCTGAGGTTTTTTGTATCCCCCGATACCTGAAAGCAAGCTTTCGGCATCGGGGGATACAAAAAACCCCAACTGACGACCGTCACTTGGGGTTTTTGCTTGCGGAGAGAGGGGGATTCAAGCACAAAACCATCAGCCCTTC
>CAYQMB010000064.1:10574-16601 GCA_964418565.1 uncultured Bacteroidales bacterium
CTTCGTCGGGCTTTGGTTTTTTATTACCCCCGGCAACTGGAAAACAAGTTTTCCGGGGTGAGATTAGCTACGCTGATCTCTAATGGGGGAAGGATCAAGCACAAAACCTTCAGCCCTTCCTTCGTCGGGCTTTGGTTTTTTATTACCCCCGGCAACTGGAAAACAAGTTTTCCGTGCCGGGGGTAATAAAAAACCCTTTCAGCGTTTGCTGAAAGGGTTTTGTGCTTGTCGGGGTGGGGAGATTCGAACTCCCGATCTCCTGGTCCCAAACCAGGCGCGATAACCGGGCTTCGCTACACCCCGTGCTTTAGTTCTGTAAAGCGGTTGCAAATCTAAAACTATTTTTCCAATCTGCAAGCAGTTTTTTTACTTGTTTTGAGTTCCGGGCAGGAAAGTGTGGTTTTTTGAGCTGTTTTGACTGATTTCGATATGCTTGGCTGCTGACTGCGGCCATTGCTGCACATATTATGCCCTGTTTTTATGCACGTATTCTCAACACCTATGGATATTTGTCCAAAAAGTTTACTTTTGTCATTTAAAGATTGGTGAATGAATTTTAGAATTGTTGGTTTAACTCTGGGGATTTTGCTTGTCATCGAAAGTGTGGCAATGTTGCTTGGCTTGCCATTTTCCATTTATCACGGCGACCATGATATTATCTCTGTATTGCTGTCTTCAGGAATTACATTGGTTGCAGGTGGCATATTGGCTCTGAGTCTGCGGAAGGCCAGGCGCAATGTTGGCAAACGCGAAGCATACCTCATCGTCACCTTTGGCTGGATTGGCCTCTCCTTATTTGGGACCCTTCCTTTTGTCATTAGTGGTGCCATTCCCGATTTTACCAACGCTTTTTTTGAAACCATTTCAGGTTTTACGACCACAGGGGCGTCAATATTGAACGATATTGAAAGCCTGCCACACACCATCCTGTTCTGGCGCAGTTTTACCCAGTGGATGGGGGGCATGGGAATCATTGTTTTGTCCATCGCTATTCTGCCACTGATCAGGGTAGGGGGGATGCAGATGTTTGCCGCCGAAGCTCCCGGACCTACGCAGGATAAAATCAGCCCGCGGATTAAACAAACAGCCAAAAAACTCTGGTTTATTTATTTGCTGTTTACCATTACCGAAGCTATTTTGCTTAAGGTGGCCGGTATGTCGGTGTTTGATGCCATTAACCACGCGTTTACCACCATGGCAACCGGCGGGTATTCCACAAAACAGGCCAGCATTGCATATTTTCAGAACCCGGCTATACATTACATCATTACTGTTTTTATGTTCCTTGCCGGTACCAACTTTGCTCTGTCGTATTTTGCGCTTACCGGGAAGCCCGGCAAAATGTTCAAAAACGATGAATTTAAATATTATGGCAGCATTATCCTCGGGTCTGTCATCATCATTACCATTGGTCTGTTATGGAAAAACGGACTTCCTGTTGAACAGGCATTTCGCGATGCTGCCTTTCAGGTAGTAAGTATTGTTACCACAACCGGTTACGTAACTTCCGATTACCTGCAATGGGTGCCCTCCGGCCTGTGGATGCTCATTTTTATGCTCATGTTTATCGGTGGATCTGCCGGCTCTACCGGTGGTGGTATAAAGGTCATCCGTATCATGATGCTGTTTAAAAATGCCTACCTTGAACTCAAACGATTGCTGCACCCCAATGCTGTTATTCCCGTGCGTTTTAACCGTAAAGCCGTTCCGCAGCAGATTATTACCAATGTGCTGGCTTTTATCATGCTGTATATTGTCATATTTCTTGTTTCCGTTGTGATAATGGCTTTTCTGGGCCTGGATTTTGAATCCGCTATGGGGGCTGTGGCTGCCTCAATCGGTAATATTGGTCCGGGTATCGGCGATGTTGGTCCGGTTGAAAATTACGCCAACATATCCGACGTTGGCAAATGGTTCCTGTCGTTTCTTATGTTAATTGGCCGGCTGGAACTGTTCACCGTACTGATTATCTTTAGCCCCGCTTTCTGGAAAAAATAAACGCTCATCAGTAGAAATTATCCCAGGCAGTTCCACGAGCTCACTTCGATTATACTTACTTCCACAAGCTCACTACGGCGCACCACATGGCTACGCCTTTACGCAATAATCTAACAAAAGCATATAATAATTTTAAAACATCTCGATTAATCATCCTGAAACACAATTGGTATTATACGCGAATTCAGACTTAAAAGAAAGAAGCGAAAAACCCGCAAGAGCCGGTTTTCCGCTTCTAGAATCATAACCTAACCTAAAATCCACAACAAATATGTGGAAATCAGGCAAGGTAAAAATTGACAAATGTCAGGTTCTGTTATAGAACACATTAAAGCCGTAACTCACCTATTCCCTGACGAATAATCTCCGGTTCACCGGTATTGCAGTTGACAACCGTGGATGGAACGTTGTGCCCAACGCCGCCGTCAATCACCATGTCTACCAGCTTGTGAAAGTCCTCGTAAATTAGCTCAGGATCAGTGGTATACTCGAGTATTTCGTCTTCGTTTTTCAGGGATGTCGTTAAAATCGGGTTACCCAACTCCCTGACAATGCTCAAAATAATGTTGTTGTCAGGAACACGAATGCCAACTTCTTTGCGGTTGGATTTCAGGATTTTGGGCACCATGTTGTTTGCCGGCAGAATAAACGTGAACGGACCGGGCAGGTTGCGCTTCAACAGTTTAAAGGTGTGGTTGTCAATCTGCGGGGTGTAATCAGCTACCTGACTCAAATCATGACATATGAATGAAAAGCGTGCCTTTTTGGGATTCATTCCTTTAATACGGGCCACGTGCTCCACAGCTTTGGGCTTTGTAATGTCGCAACCAATGCCGTATACCGTGTCGGTGGGGTAAATGATTACACCGCCTTTTTTAAGCACATCCACTACCTGACGGACGTGCCGCGGGTTGGTGTTGTCTTCATACATCTTGATATACATAAGCTCTATCCGTTTAATTTGTTGTAATCAGCAAGGAACTTTTCCAGACCAATGTCGGTCAGGGGGTGCTTAAGCAGTCCGGTAATGGCTTTCAGAGGGCATGTTGCCACATCAGCGCCTGCTTCCAGGCATTGAATAATGTGCATGGTATGCCGTATCGAAGCTGCAAGTACCTGGGTTTCGTACCCGTAATAATTGTACATATCCACAATCTGACGGATCAGCTCAACACCGTCGGTAGATACATCATCCAAACGGCCGATAAAGGGTGAAACGTAGGTGGCACCGGCTTTGGCAGCCAGCAGTGCCTGACCGGGTGAAAATACCAGCGTGCAGTTCGTGCGTATACCTTTGTCGTGGAGGTGTTTAATGGCCTTGATGCCTTCTTTGATCATCGGTATTTTTACCACAATCTGATCATGCAGCTTTACCAGTTCCTCAGCTTCCGCTATCATGCCGTCAAAGTCGGTGGAAATTACCTCAGCGCTGACATCACCATCCACAATGTCACAAATTGCCTGATAGTGTTTTTTAATGTTCGCGTCTCCGCTGATGCCTTCTTTTGCCATCAGTGAGGGGTTGGTAGTTACGCCGTCAAGAACGCCAAGTTCCTGGGCTTCTTTAATTTGTTCGAGATTTGCTGTGTCAATGAAAAATTTCATGGGGCTAAATGTATTTTTTTGCAAAGCTACAAAATATTGACCGGATTGAGGTTCTGTTTTTCCTTTTGTTTGCTTCTTATGATGCGTTGGGCGTACCGCTTTTTCAGAACCGGCTGAGCTTTACGAAAGTTCCAAACTTTCGTAAAGCTATTACAGAGAATACGAAATTTGACATTGCTTTTGGCATGAATTTTTGCATTGCTACGCAGCATAAAATCACGCCAAATGCCTGTTGTTTAACCGCATTCTGTTACCCCGGGTTAAAACCCGGGGCTATTTCAGCCAGTCCTGCCCGTCCGGCAGGCGGGTGGCGGACTGGCACATTCGACCCACGTTGTGGGTCACAAACAGAATGAATTGTCCCTTTGAGGGGGGAAATGCTGATTCATGTATCACCTGACAGATCATCATGGATTGAAATGGAAAAACCAAACATAATGTATTTCACATGAATTCCGGAAGGCCGTCAGGTGAGTTTTGCCTGACCTGCAGGGTCAGTTTGATAATAACATTTACATGCTGATTGAAATTTATGCAGCAACCTGATGGGTACGATCCTGCAGGTCGAAAATAGCAGAAAATCAAATACATAAAGAAAAAACTCTTTTTTGAATAAATTTTGACTGTTGCAGGTTGATTTGCTCTTTCAGGGCGAAAAATGGTAATTTTGTCAAGATTCTGCAGGTTGCGGGCGGTAAAAAAAAGCTGTCCGCTAATCAGCGAACAGCTTTATATGGTATGATTGCTAACCTGCTTGATTATTCATCGAGCAGGGGGTAAGGATTATCTTCGTTGAAAACAAAATGGTAGCTGACCCCCACTGTAAGTGTCATCAGGCTGGCGTCTATGCCGTTGCTTTCCTGTAATTCGCCCATGTCAAAAGGTCTGGTCTGTACCACGTGAAATGTGTAGCTGTAATCCAGGTTGACAGCCCATTGATCGTTGATTGCCATATAAGGTGTGATGCCGAGGCCCCAGGTGAAAAATTCATCTGCCTGATTGAACAGGGGGGAATCTGCATCGGGAAAACGGCCGGGTTGCCAAATAGCACCAGCACCAATTCCGGCGTGTACGTGCATGCCGAGGCTTTCGCTGAACGACTCAAAATTCATCAGTTGACCGGCATTCATCACGCCATGGGCAAACAAACGAATGTGATTCGTTGGTTTGTCGTAAGATTCGGTGTTGATGAACTGATAATTGCCACCAAGCATTACACCCCAGGTTTCGTTCAGCATGCCTTTGGCGTTGAGCTGAAATACCGTGGGTTCATAAATTTTGGGGGTTTCGTTGGTTTCCAGAGGGGTGAGTCCCGCCTGTCCGCCAAAGTTAAATCCTATTGAAAAGGGTTTGAGGTCATTGCTTTGAGCAAATGCACTCAGTGCAAAAACGATGCTTAGACTTAGCGTAAATATTTTTTTCATAACCTTTGGTTTTCTGATGCTTTGGTTACAAATGTATTAAAATATGTGGAAAATTCCAATAATGATGACGTAAATATTTTAAAATTATTTTTAGGTACAATAAAGTTTCATGTAATCGCTCATGTTAGAACTTTTTTAAGCGTTTCCACAGCTTTTTTCTTTTCCTATGCTTACCGTAACCGTATCCATACCCATACCCGTAGCCATATCCGTAATGATAGGTGCCAAACTGACGTTTAGAATAATTGAGTACAGTAGCCATGTTTGTAATTTTCTTTTCCCGTGTCATCTTTTCCGGAATCTCCAGACCTTTTTTCTCCAGATAGCCGGCTCTGACAACGTAGAGCATGAGATCCGATTCTCCAATTACCGAAAGGGTGTCCACCACCATAGCAACGGGTGGGTTGTCCACCACGATGTAATCAAATTGATTTCTAACTTGTTTAAACATTTCTTTCAGGCGGGAATTCATGAGGATTTCAGCAGGGTTGGGCGGAATTTTTCCTGAAATGATGTATGACAGGTTTTCGTTGTCATTGGATTGAATGAGGATATCATCCACCGACATGTCTTTGTTGATGATGTAATCGGATACGCCTTTGTGTTCGGGCATGTTGAGGTATCGTGCAATTTTCGGAGCCCGCAGGTCAAGTCCGATGATGAGCACTTTATTTGCATTCAGGGTAAGGGCATGGCCCAGGTTTAGAGATACAAAGGTTTTGCCTTCGCCTGGCAGGGTGGAGGTGACAAAAATGGTCTTTCCTTTTTCGCCCGTGTCGGGTAAGAGGAAATTCAGGTTGGTGCGCAGCATTTGCATGGCGTCGGTAACCGGCCCGGTTTTGCCAAAGAGGCTTTCCAGGTCCTGGTTTTTGGTGTTTGCAGCGGGTATATTCCCTGCGACCGGCATGCTTAAGGCCTCCAGTTCTTCTATGCTGTGTACCTTGTTGTCCAGCAGATCGCGGATGTAAATGATGCCAACCGGAATCATGAGACCAATGAG
>CAYQMB010000065.1:0-16578 GCA_964418565.1 uncultured Bacteroidales bacterium
TTTTATCATCCTTGAAAAATACCTGGCTGATTATTGTTGGTTGTCATTCACCTGACATTTCGATACCACCCCACTCAACAATGGTAAACCCTTTTCGTTTGACAGGAACGAGACGTTGTTGCCTGAAACCCTGAGGTGCCACAGTGACGGGTTTAAACAAACAAATCAACCTAAGGAATGAATCTGGTTTTTTGGAAAACTCATAGTCTGCCACCCTGCTACACTCCTCATTCTGCATAAAATGTATCAGGTATTTTTCAGCTTTTAACACAGGAAACCAGTAAGTAATAAAATCGTTCTGTTCCCTGGGATTAAACCCAATTTGCTGCAGTTTTTCCCGGAAGAATTCAGGCAACTCATTTCTGTCAACCAAAAACCCGGTTTTCAGGCTATCGGCAACAAGATTATACTCCCCTTCCCAGAACAGATAGTCATAAGTATAGCCTTCATGCAGATCAACAAGGCCATTTTCCGGAGTAATAAGAACGTACCAACCTTGTTCCGGGTATGGTGGCCATGCGGCTGTTAAATCACCATCAAAACGCAATTTCACATTGATGCGTAAACTGTCCGGTGCATAAAGATACAATACCGGCTTACGAACCTTTCTTCGTTTTGTTTTTCCAATTCCCAATCCGACTCCACCACCCAGGTACCATGAATTTAAGTAAGAAAGCCTGGCAAACTTAAGAAAAGCATGCGCAGATAATCCATATTTATCACCGTGCATTAGGTTCGTTTTATATTCAAGAGAAATTCCAGAATTCCAGGCATTTTGAAAAGGCATGTAATCAAAATAGGGAGAAAAATAAATTTCCGGAGATTCGTTCCACCTTCCGGCTAAAATAAATGAAAGAGGCACCCTTAAGCCAATACCCCCATAGAATAGATTATTATCAAGGTCCCCGTTAGCCGTTAAAACGCCTGTCTGAATTTTCAATACCCTTAGGTGTTTGATGTAATTCCACCAGGCCAAATTGAGATCATGAGAGGGCTGTGCATCAATGGAAGTAAAAAAGACCAGATTGTAATTAAGAATAAGGGAGGGGTTTGCATATTTTTCTCCCTGTGGCAATCTATGTAAATAAGGATCATCGGTTTGAGCGAGGCTGGTACTTGCACAAAAGAAAAGAAGTCCAGTTAATATCCGTAAAAACAAGAGGGTTTTATTCATAATCGATTGTTTCATCAAATTTACGATGAAAATTACATAAGTACAAATCAGGGTTTCCAAAATAAGGTTATGTTCGGTTAAAATACCCACCGCACCCTGGCGGAGGCGCCTGCCTGTCGGTCAGGCAGGGATACCCCGCGCTGATGTATGCTGTGCAATGAGCTGGTGCAGCATAGCCGCCGGAGACAGGCTCATAGCTGCATCATGCGAATGCCGGCATGCAACAGTGCGTGTAGAAGCCGCAGACAGTAAAGGCGCTCTATTTGCTAAAGCTCCAACAACTAAATCCAAATATCAAAGAAGTTCCGTATAGCAAAACACAAGCATCAAAAATGCTCCGGTAACCAAAATACAGGCACAAACCAAAAACCGCCTTCGGGGAGAAGACGGTCTTTTGTGTTACATGACAGTTAGTTTTTTCCTTATGCTGATTTTGTCATTACTTAGTGATAAGATATAAAGACCAGGGCTCAGGCATTCGATGTTTATCCGGGACACATCATCTGTCAAAACATGATGCATTACTTCTTTTCCATTGACAGTTAAAACAGAAAGATTCAGATCAGTTTCAAACGGACATTCAACGAAAAGCCTTTCACCGGCGGGATTGGGATAGATTTTCACTTGATGTTCAGCAAGCAGGTCATTGTTTGAATTTTCTTCTGAAATATCCAGCAGTTTATAAGCCGTAGCTTCACAGCCAACGTAATTTATAACATCGAGTGTAACCATATACGATCCTGTATCTGCATAACTATGAATCGGTCCTGACTGGTTTGAGAAATCTCCATCGCCAAAATCCCAAATGTATTCAGAAACATTAAGACTGTTAGAACTGAATTCTATCGGTTGATTGACAACGAGTTCTCCGGAGTGCTGTATTTCGGGGTTCAGAGAATGCACGTTTATGGTTTTTGATACCTGGTCAACCCCGTTCTCGTTTGACACACTGAGTGTCACATCATAGCTACCGGCCAGGGCAAAGGTATGGTACGGGTTTTGATAACTTGAGGATGTTCCGTCGCCAAAGTCCCATAACCAATCATCAGGCAGGTAATGGCTTTCGTCCTCGAAATGGAATATTCCCTGACACGCATCAAGTTCGGTATAGCTAAAATCAGCATCCGGAGGTGTGATATTATTTTCCAGAACGACAGTATAGTCCTCGTACTCGCCATAGAACACCTGTCCGCATGGATCCGCTACATTTGAAGACTCCAGGTCGCAGCATATCCGCATGCGTAAAGGTGTATCCAACACCTGTCCTTCTGGTATGCTAATGGGAGTATTTAAAACATAATCAACCGCCTGAGCCTCCAGGACAAGTTCATTGCTTTCAAATGTTGCGTTGTTATTGTAATCAATCCATGCCCACACATCGTAATTGTAGCCATTCACCATTTCGATGTACATATCATACTCGTCTGATACCACCAGATTGGTTGAATAATCGCAGGTAAAATCCGAATATCCGGTTGTATCGGAAACATTTCCGGTAAAATTGCTAATTTGATTTAAGCTAAAGCCATTGATCCCGTAATCCGGTAAACCAGAATAAGAGCCGGGATTACAAGATGTAACAAGGGGTCCGTAAACATTATCAAGACTAATTACTTGCGTTGTTGTATCACTGTGCATTCCATTTTGTGCAATGAGCTGTACAGTATAATCTCCGGGTTCTTCATAGGTATGATCCGGATTTTGCAAATCAGAATAGTTTCCATCTCCAAAATCCCATTGCCATATGGTTGGGTTGTTTATACTGTGATCTACAAAGTGGATTACCCCTGAGCAAGCACCAGGCAGGCTATAGGAAAAATCAGCGCAAATCTGGGTACCAATGTTAACAACACAGGGGATTTCAATTTCCGGACTAGCCGGATCATTGGTGGAAAGAACCAGGTCGTATACATATGTCCCGGGCTCAACTCCGGAGGCATTTGCAGTAAGTAATAGTTCCTCAGAAGAGTCGGCGCTGATGGATAAGCTATCCGATTGTACATTCAGAATTGTACTTTGATAAACCTGATTGACACTTTGAACAGCATTGGCAATAATGCGGGCTGTTTCGTCGGAAGGAACATAATAATCGAATCCAACATAGGTTACACGGCCGCCACCCATTTCCCGATATCCAACAACATCATGACCGTTATAATCAATCAGGCACTCAAAAGACGGATTGGTAAAATCATACATATAGGTACCAGTCTGACTGTTAATGCTTGTTCCTATTCCGGTTGTAAGCGGATGTGTTGTATCCTGAACATTCAATTCAAACCCACTGCCAATACCGTTATAATAATCTCCATCCAGTAATCCAGTGGCAAAGAGATTAACATCATCTGATGTTCCGCAAATGATAACATCGCCTCCATTTTCTACATATTCCTGTAAAACATCGGAAAATCCGGAAATAATGCTTGAATTACTGTATTCAAATTCCGCAATAAGCAAAGCGTCTTTATCATTCAGTGAGTCCTGTAAAACGAGCGGATCCGTAGTATATACCTCAGTGAGGTTGTAATCGGTAAAATACTGATTAATGGATTGAATGGTGTTCAGGTATTCGCCATCCACATCAACGCCATAGGTTAAGGCCAGAAGCTGAAGGGTATCATTTGATGTACCGGCATACAGTTCATGACTGGTATTAAGGATAACAGCACCTGTATTCTGAATTGTAACCGGGAAGGAAACAGATGCATTATCACAGGGGTTTATCTCAAAATAAACGGAATCCGGATCTACTGCTATCTCCGGAGCCGGCATTCCGACACCGTACAGCATCACCATGGTATCTGTATCGTTGTTTTGTATGAACAGGGTATCATCATAGATCTGGTTGGCAGCTGGGCTAAAGGTAATTTCCAGGGTATCTCCGGAGAAGGGTGGTATTATCATGTCAGTCTGATCAAAAGAAAATGCAGGGTTGCTGGTTGAGAAACCTGTGACATCCAGTGTATCACAACCCGTATTCTTAATAACCAGGGAATCTGTCACTTGCGTACCAACCATTGGAGCCTGAAAATTTATGCTTGTATTCAGAGGGGTAATCTCAGGCGCCCCGTTAAGCATCATACCAACGGGAACAGTAAGGCTGGGGTTAAGGGGGTCGTTTGTCTGAATAATGATGGAATCAGAGTACGCACCTTCAACCAGGCCTTCAGCACTGAGTGTGATATTCACAACAGCAGAATCCATAGCAGAAATTGTATCCGATGCATGCGATATATCAATCCATTCAGGTAATCCGGCAACATGTTTAACCGCATTAGCCATTAGCCGGGCTATATCATCGTTGTAATAATAAAAATCAAAGCCCATGTAAATCACTTTCCCATCGTTTACTTCACGCAGTGCAACAACATGTTGGTTATTATATTCCACCAGGCTAACAATGTCAGGATTTGTAAAGGTATTATAATAGGTAGTACTCATTGCCTCCACGGTAGTACCCACACCATTAGTAATGTGATGGGTTGTATCCTGAACAGTTAGCATTTCACCGGAAAGAAAACCGTTGTAGGTTCCCTCAAGCAAGCCGGTTTCAAAAACACAATAATCGTTATACGTGCCGCAAAATATCACAGTTCCGCCATTTTCGACATACTGCTGCAGTACATCAGCGAAGTTAGAAAAAACATACGATGCTCCGCTTACCTGTTCCGGGATTATTAAGGCATTCTTATTTTCGAGGGAGGCCTCCAGGATGGATGGGTTTGTGGTATTTACTTCGCTCAATTCATAATCTGTATAATACTGATTGATTGCATTCAGCATTTTAGAATATTCATCATCGTAATCCACACCATAAGTCAGAGCTAGGACATTGTTTCCTCCTGTGCCACTATTTGCATCAGGAATACTGACGTAAAGGTTTGAACCACCATTGTTATAAATTGTCAGCGGAATGGTAATGGAATCGTTACAGGCATTCAGGTTAGCATAAATCGAATCCCTGTCCAGGGATATTTCCGGTGCCGGAATGCATCCTCCATGCAATGCAATCAGGGTATCGGTATCGTTGTTTTGAATGTACAGCGTATCATTATACATCTGTATGGCATCAGGATTAAAGCTGATTTCCACGGCATCTTCGCTAAAAGGCGCTAATGTCAGGCTGGACATATCAACAGAGAATGCAGGGTTGCTGGTGAACAGGCTGGTAATAAAAAGGGTATCGCAACCCGTATTCCGGATAATGAGCGAATCCGATGCACCTTCCCCGAGCATCAGGGTTCCAAGGCTCAGGCTGGTATCCTGGGGTGAAACCTCAGGTAATCCTATCAGATTCAAACTATATGGAAGGGGCAGATTGGAATTGGTCGGATCATTAGAAACAATATAAATGGTATCGGAATAAAATCCGCTGGTATACGGTGATGTTTGAATACACAGATTGGCAATAAGGGTATCGGAGGGAGGTACTGTATCGGATTCTTCACCCGGACTCACGGGGGTGGACCCACACCATTCGATGGCATTTGCAATGATACGGGCAGTCTCATCTGAATAATCATAGTAGTCGAATCCGACATAAACCACTTTTCCCTGACCGGGCTGCCGATAACCCACAACAGTATTATCATCGTATTCAACCAGGCTTTGCATATCGCTGTTGGTAAAATCGTAACTATACGTTGCATTCTGCGAATCCACTGATCCCAAAAGGCCTTGACTCAAAGGGTGCATATTGTCAAGCACTGACAAAGAAGAACCTAGTGTAACCAATTCCACATATGAACCTTCAAGCAAACCGGTTTGTGTCAAACAAGTGCCTTTATTTGTACCGCAGATGACAACATTCCCTCCGTTTGCTACATATTCCTGCAAAACACTGGCAAAACTCTCAAAAACTGTCTCTGAACCTGATTCAAGTTCCGGAATCAATAAAATATCTTTATCAACCAGAGCCTCCTCCAGTTCAGCAGAACTGATTGTATTTATTTCGCTCAGGATATAATCGGTATAGTACTGATTGATGGCAGCCAGGGTATATTGGTATTCCTGATCGTAATCTACGCCATAGGTTAATGCAAGAATATTGGAAGGGCCGCTGCCGGATTGTTCAAGATTGACAACCAGATCGCCCATGCCATAGTTTACAATAGAAAACTCCTGGCATATAGAATCTGCACATCCTGTATATTCGATGTTTAGCTCTGCAGGCACCAGTTCGATAAATGCGGTATCCTGTACTTCAATTGTATGGACAATGGTATCCTGCGAGTAACAATTATCCACAATGAGGGTGACGGTTTTATTCCCGGGGCTGCTATAAACATGAGACGGGTTTTGAAGCAATGATGTGTCACCATCACCAAAATCCCAGTACCACTGATTAACAAATTCCGATGACATATCGGTAAACTGTACCTCGGTATTGCATGCAGGATTTGTATTGGACATTGAAAAGTCAGCTACAGGGACAGAATCAGGAATCACTGTGTTCCATGTCGCTTCAAAACCCGGATAGTTGTTATAGGAATCCGAATAAAAGGTAATAAACATTGATCCTGAGGTAGCTGTCACAGGATCCGGGATATTATCCCCATACGCTTCGAGCAGCAAGGTTCCGCTTTCATCCACACCATCGTAAACACGCAAATAATCATCATATCCGTAAGGCTCTATATCAAGGCTGTTAAAACTCATTGTAATACTTTGAGCACAACCCGGGTTAATAAGGAAGGTGCAAAACTGATAGGATGCATAATCACCATCCGGTCCACCCGAATCATATAACACACCACTAAGGGCGCTGGTAATATTTGTATCCGAGCATAGTTCAAATACATTTGAGATGTTGATGTATTCATTTTTGATGAGAGAATCAGAACCGTATTCATTTTCAGCAAAAAGGCTAACCGAATACGTTCCTACAGAATCGTAGGTAATCACCGGGGATGGATCACTTGATGATTCAGGGGTTGCTCCCGGAAAATGCCATAACAATGTGTCTGGTAGATTCTGAGTCAAATCCTGGAATACAATCTCTCCACCAGTACTGGTTACGAAGGTGTTAGCGGTAAAATCCACTACAGGTGGCATGGTGTTGTCCTGAATAATTACAGAATAATCTTCATATTGCCCATAATGCATACTTTCACAGGCACTTGTAAATAAAATAATGTCAGACCCAACTCTCAGACGTAATACAGAATCAAGCAATTCGCATTCGGGTATATATATTGTGCCGGTATGAAACTGATCTGTTTCTTCAGACTCGAAGACGAGTTCATCTGAGTTATTAAATTGTCC
This sequence comes from uncultured Bacteroidales bacterium, assembly GCA_964418565.1. GTDB lineage: Bacteria > Bacteroidota > Bacteroidia > Bacteroidales > ML635J-15 > JAQIBY01. Next base: position 7,439 of record CAYQMB010000065.1, read on the forward strand.
ATTTCCGTCAAAATCAATCCATATTTTTACAAATTCTTCGTAGAATTGCCCTGTTTCTATACTCACATCATAAAAATGGCCTTCATTCAGGCTTGTCTGATGAGTGCATGTAAAATCCTGATATCCTTCCACCGCAGCCTGTTCTGAATCATGGTTTATGGTATTGATCGTGAAGTTATGAATTCCTATTTCAGTACTCGTGCTCTCATTTATTGCTTCAGGAGTACATTCCACGGGACCAGGACCGCCTTCATCATCAACAATGATGTAATTTTCCTGAATCATGGTATCCGTCCCTTCACACAAATCTTCGCCAGATGCAATTAACGTAACCGTATAGGATCCCGCAGATGCATACGTATGCACAGGGTTTTCTTCAGTACTTGTGTTCCCATCGCCAAAGTCCCAGTAATGCCCGGTACTGTATTCCGTATTGTTTGTAAATGTAATTTCAGCAGGGAGGTAACAGGAATAGCTTATATCGGCACTAAAATTTGCATTTATAAGGTTATCAAAGGCTTCACCAATCCCCACTGCATGCATCGCATTGGTTACCTGCTCATGTTCAGACGAGCAATTCCCAAAAAGATCAATTGCCGACTGTATAGCGTATGTTCTGGCATCAGCATAATCTGATGTGTTGGTCAGATAAACCGTAAGCATCCGATACGCAATGTCAATGGCATCAGCAATTCCAATGGCATCAACTGAGTAAGCATCTCCGTTGTCATTGATACCGGAGCCTCCTTCTGAAATCAGATAAAACCAATAGGTTAAAACGCCATTGTTTGTGTGAACGCCACCGTTATCTCCGGAACCCGAATACCAATAATCACCCTGGTACGTATCCGGCAATTCATAGGCGTTTGGATCTTCGAGTGAGCGTATGGTAAAATTGGCATCCTCCCCAACTGTCCAGTTAGCAAAAGAAGGCTTGGCATAATGTTCAACTACTGTTCCAAAAATATCGCTAAACGCTTCGTTTAACGCTCCGGATTCATATGAATAATCAAGATTTGCAGTATATGCTGTCAGGCCATGGGTGATTTCATGGGCAACGATATCCACACAAACCAGTGGCATAATTGATCCGCTGCCATCGCCGTAGGTCATTCTGTATCCGTCCCAGAAAGCGTTAACATAATTGTTATCATAATGCACATAACTCATCAGCTTAAGGCCAGCATCATCAATGCTGTTTCTGCCAAGGTTGATAGAAAGAAAATCGTAAGTCATTTCTGTAGCCCAGTGTGCATCAGTAGCAACTTCATCAAGGTTGCTGTTGTAATTATTCCAGTAATTATCAACATCAACAAAATCCATGGCTGAGGTATACGATGTGCCTTCATTCATGTCGTAGGTTTCTATTCCAAGCCCTCTGCCGGATTCACGCAGGCGGTAATAACCATTGTAACTATCTGCTGTGATCGATTTTGTTCCGCTGTATTTAGTTTCGGCACTACCAGGTACATCGGTTGTAACCAGAATGTGATTTTCAAACACAAGTTTACCTGTACCAGCATCAATATAATACTCTGCACGGGCAAGCGGTTGCTTACTGTAAATGTCAAATCGATAACAAAGCCGGTGCATGCCATCCTGCGGGATAATCTCCAAATTGCCTGAGGGATAATAACTTGCCTGCGGGTTGTTCTTCATGGACTGAAGCAACTTTTCTTCTCCGTTAATTTCCCACATGTACGTTTCAGCATCCACATAATCCAGTGCTTTTTGGAGGCAGACATCTTCGCTCATGTCTGCATCATTTGTTAATGATATATCCCGGTATATGGTGCCATTAATGCTCTCTATCAAATTGTTTTTTGTATGAACAATAAACACAGCGTCATGTACCGGAATATTCCGGTATTCCTGTCTGTATACATAATGAATACCGCCCAATCTGTCCTTTTCGGTGCGGATTCGGGTGTACGTTAGATCCTGCTTAACACTATAACTTTGATTAAGCCATACATCAAGCTGCCCAACAGGGAGCTTATCATTAAACTGTATGAACGAAGGCAGACCTGTATCTTCATTAATTTGCGTCACTGTGGTAAGTGATGCCTGATGAGATTTTGGTTGTGAGCTCTGAGAAAACCCAAAAAATACGACACATAACAGCAGAGATGCAGACACAATTGCTTTTTTCATGACTTGGTTCTGGTTTAAGGATGGTCAGATCGTTTCAAGCGCAAACAGGAAGGATAAAACCACGTTTTAATATAAACTTCACTCTCACTAGATATCAGTAAAAGTAACCAATTTAATTTTAACAGCAAGATTTAATATAAAATTTTTCAGGATTAATTGCCCTAAACAACAACAACATCATCATCATCATCATCATCATCAGATTATTTAATTTTCAACAAATACGAATGCTTCTAACCTACCCTCTCACACCTTTGCAATATTCTGGTTGCCAGCATAAACCCTGACTCTGTTTTCCATCGCTTATCATCATTTTTTACACAACCACCAAACCAAACCAAAAAACCGCCTTCGGGGAGAAGACGGCTTCACAGGTTATTAAATTAATATAGAGGGGATTGTTAGGAGAGTCTACTTTTCATTTTCAGCATTGAAAAATTCAAACACTTTAGCTTTGTTGCACTCGTTAACTGTCATCAGAAACTCACCGTTTTTGTACACAAAATAACGGTAGTTTTTACCAACCGGCTGGCATGATGGAATGTTTGCAACCATTTCAGATTCTGTACGGTACACCGTGTATTCATCGTTCTGAATTATCGGTAACATGGGGATAAAAGAATCCACACCGTATGGTAAAATCTGCATTTCGGTTTGTGCGTCAAGGTTTGACTTTTTATACTCTGTAGCTGTTACGGCAACTGTTCCGAACAAACTGATAACTAAAATTAATGCTATTACGTTTTTCATAGTTTTGTGTTTTAAAGGTTCGTTTTCAATAATGTTTCTTTTACAAATGTACGTTCTCAAACAGCCTTCATGTGTTAAAAGTTTACGAATCTTTGCTAAGCTTTTGTTAAAGCTGATTTTCAAGTGTTAAGGCTATCATAATGTTCTGATTCGAAGCGAATTTTAGCCCCCCTGACAGTAGCCCCTATCGCAAGTGCTCCGGAGATGATTACCAGATTTTTAACGATATACTGACCTTCCAGCGTAAGTCCGTATGGTACAGCGGTAAACACCTCAGACGGATATAAAAACAAGGGTGTAATTGTTCCGATCATCTGCACAAACAAAAGCAGCAAAGCTTCGCGCAGAAACAGATTGAAAATCAAAAGCAAGCCGATAATGCTTTCCAGAATGGCCAGGCCATAGATGATAAACTGCTCGCTGACAAGGCCCAGAATTATGGTATCAATGGTTTTAATTGCCAGGGTTTCCGCAGGACTTACGCCCGGGAAAAATTTCAGAAATCCAAACCAGAAAAAGATGATTCCAATGCTAATCCGTATGAGCCTGATGGCATTGTCTGCCATCCAACGTGTTACTTTTTTATCTACTCTGTGAAAAAGCGGGCCACGAAATATTTTTTTAAATGTCGTCATAATTCACCTCCTTTTTTGTTAATTTATTAACAGCAAAGGGTGGTCACTTGTTTAGACATATGTCTGTTATTTTACAAACTTATCACAGACATCCTGCAGGCCAATAGTTTTCGACAAGAGGCGGAGGCTAAATCGCTCCTGCGGTATGCTATTCAACGGTTTTTAACAATCAGGAAGCAATAAAAGCCAGCATGCCGACGATGATTGCGAGAATATAAATGCCAATAATAACTATGGTCATGATGCCCAGGAAGCGGAAACTTTTTCTCAGGTAATGAAAGGCTGATTCCAGCAAATCTTCATCCGTTGCAGCCAGGGCTTCGCGCGTTTGTTCTGAAAAACGATACAAATAAAGAGAGGGATAGACATACAAAACGGCAAGAGCAATGTACAGAAGCGACACAAGCGGAGATGCAAATCCAAGTCCAGCGCCGGATACTGCCATTACAATAGCTGCAAGAATTAAAAGCCCGACTCCAACAAAACCAAGGATGGAAAAGAATTTTGTCCATTTGCGGGTTTCATCGAGGTTTTCCAGAGCTAAGCGGGTTAGATTCATACGTTCCGGCACATTTGAGGCTTGGTTTTCCTGTTGCTCATTTGGCTGCGAAGCGGATTCTCCGGTTTCTGCTTTTGGTTTATCAACAGATTCATTTTCCTGCATAATGATTAAGTTTTGTGGTTGAGAGGATAAAACTAATCATTTTATGCAATAAATGCATATAAATAATCATTCTTATCCAATAAATCCGGAACAGCTTCACAGGTATTATGCTTACCTTCGAATACGGCAAAAAGCATAACCACACTATGGTTATATGTGGTAAATTTTTTCCCATAACGTTCAGCACCATGCTGTTCGGCTATTTTCTTTATCTACTCTTGTTAAAGAACCGTATTACCCAATTAAATAGTGACTGTCCGCTAAAATTTTCATTTTCACCCGTGATTAACTTTTTTGTGACGCAAATCAACGGCAGGCATACCGGGTCAGATTTTGAAAATCCGGCCCGGTATTAAATTTTCACCGGACAACCGTGGTATTTTAAAACCATACATATAATTACTGAATCGGGAGATATTGTATTGTCAATCCGATTTTCACCGGTCATTCACCTGTGCCTGATTTTAAATAATCCCCTATAATACAATGGATAAGGACCATACCTGCGCGGGTTTGGCCACAAAAAATAATATTGTTATCTTTTTAGCAACGAACCAAAAGATATTATTATGGCCGGCATTCCGGAACTCGACAAGATTGCTATCAGTGTAAAATCACATCATTTGTTACGCGAGCTGCTGGATGAAAACCCACAACTTGAGGTAATTTTGCGTGAATCAAAAAATGAAACAGAAGCCCTGATCGGTGTACGAAACATGGTGCTTTCTGAAATGCGTCATTCGCGGAATGCCATGGCATTTTACAAGGGAGAAACTGAGGGCAGAAAGGCATTTCATAAGCTTTCATGGAAAGACATTGCAGGCATCCGCATATTGGATTACATCGATCACGCGGGTGAGGAGTATGAAGACCTGAACCTGCAGGGTGAAATTGCCGTAAACAATCCGATTAAGCTCTTATGGCTGGCCGTTTCAAAAGGAACAGGCGGGGCCAAACCGTATTTCTTTCAGGATATGATTCAGCTTTTCCGGCAATTCAGCGGTAAGCAAAAACGCAAACGTCATAAGCGCGAAGATGTGCTTGAGTGGATGAACCGCTGGCCTGTGGGTAATGATCCCAGGATTGTCCGACTTCGGGAAGAAAACCGCGACCGGATCATCAACATATTTATTGATAAAATGGACAGTGGTGAGATTTCCGATAAGCGTTACTATTTTGAAGATGGCATGAGCCGTGATGAAAAATACGGACAAATGCTCAAATGGTGGGAAGACAAAACCTTTCATCTGCGTTTTGCCATACGTGACCCCGAAATGCTGAACGAGATGCTGGGACAATCACTGGATCCGGATACCATGCGTTTACTGCACAGGGCAAAAAAAGCCGGCATTCCATTTTTCGTAAATCCGTATTACCTGTCGCTGCTACACGTGCGGGTTCCATACTTTGCCATAGGGGCAGACCTTGCCATCCGTCATTATATTTTGTATTCGGAGCAACTGGTTGACGCCTTTGGTGATATAGTCGCCTGGGAAAAGGAAGATCAGGTAGAACCAGGAAAACCAAATGCTGCAGGCTGGATTCTCCCGTCACATCATTCTGTGCACAGAAGATATCCTGAGGTAGCCATCATGATACCGGATACTGTTGGCAGGGCTTGCGGAGGCTTGTGTGCAAGCTGCCAGCGGATGTACGATTTTCAGCGCGGAAATCTGAATTTCAACCTGGACAAGCTCACTCCCGGCGAGACCTGGCCTGACAGATTGCAGCGGTATATGGATTACTGGGAAAATGACACCCAGCTAAGAGATATCCTGATCACCGGCGGCGATGCACTGATGAGCAGCAACAAATCGCTGAAAAAAATCTTTGATGCCATTTATGATATGGCTGTCAGAAAGCGCAATGCCAACAAAGACAGGCCGGATGGTGAAAAATATGCTGAGATTCTTCGCATTCGTTTGGGCACACGCCTTCCGGTGTATTTACCCCAGCGTATAGATGATGAATTGATTGATATTTTGCGTGACTTCAAGAATCGTGCCTCCAAAATCGGCATCAGGCAATTTGTGATACAAACCCATTTTGAGTCACCCATGGAAATAACCCCGGAATCTGAATTTGGCATCAGACAGCTCATCTCTGCCGGATGGATGGTGACAAATCAGCTGGTATTTACTGCCGCTGCATCCCGTCGCGGACATTCGGCACGTTTGCGTCAGGCACTGAATGACCTCGGCGTGATGAATTATTATACCTTCAGTGTCAAGGGTTATATGGAAAACTCCTACAATTTTGCCACCAATGCCCGTGCTGTTCAGGAGCAACTGGAAGAAAAGGTGCTGGGAGAAATTCCCGAAGAATATTACGATACCATCAAGGCTTTTCCCGACAAGGCTGAACAAATGGAAAAGCAGATTTCGGCCCTCAGAAATAAAGCAAATCTGCCCTTCCTGAATACAGACCGGAATGTGTTAAACCTGCCGGGTGTTGGCAAAAGCCTCAGTTACAGGGTGATCGGAATCACACGTTACGGACGCCGGATTCTGGCATTTGAACACGATGCTACCCGGCGACACTCTCCTGCTATTCACAATATGGAAAAGGTTGTCATTATTGAATCAAAATCCATCAGCGAATATCTTGATCAGCTTGAAAGCATTGGTGAAAAAGCGGAGGACTACGAAAACCTGTACGGCTACTCAATAGGTGAAACCGAACCCCGCATGCCGATATATGAGTATCCGGATTACAATTTTGAAATTTCCGATAAGATGACAAATCTGGAAATCAAATAAATTAAAAACACAGGCATTGTAAGGCATGAATTGACAAAAGTCATACCAATAACAGACCAACTAGTCGTTTTTAATGTGATCTTGTTATTAATTTAGAACATAAAACCCTGACTTTTTAAATTTTATGTTTGATACGTTACATATCAGTGTATCTTTGAGGTTAAACAAATATTGGAATAATGAGTAAAATAGTAAAGAATTATTGTGAATTTCCCCGGTTTATGCGCAGGCCTATGTGGCGCATATGGCATAATTTTATGATAAGGTTTGATGATGAAGTTTCAGCGAATTTTATGAATTATGGCTATCAAAGCCTGAATGGTCATGTGCCCATTGAACTGCATGAAGAAGATGAACCTAATCGCTATGGCATACAATTGTATGACCACGTAATAAGCAAAAGTAAAGCGGAGGGTAAGGATGTGGTTGAAGTTGGCTCTGGCCGTGGCGGTGGTGCTTCGTTTATCACCCGTTATCACAAACCGTCAAAATATGTTGCAGTAGATATTTCAGATAAAATTATCAAATTCTGTAACACACATTATGATGTTCAGGGACTAAAATTTGTTCAGGGTAAAGCTGAAGACCTTCCTCTCGAAGACAACAGTTTTGATATTGCTGTCAATGTTGAATCCTCACGTTGCTATACCAGCAAACAGGCTTTCTTCAATGAAGTAAAACGTGTGCTTCGTCCGGGAGGCAAACTTCTGCTGGCTGATATGATAGAACCTCACGAAATGCCAGGTTACAAGAAAGATATTGACGCCTGCGGCCTTAGAATCGAAGAAGAAACCGACATCACTCAAAACATTGTTAAGGCGCTGGACCATGATACTGAAAGGCGCAAAGAACTCATTGATAAAAAGGTTCCCGGCTTTTTGCGCACGAACTTTTATCAATTTGCCGGCACCAAAGGCTCTGAACGCTACGAAGCATTCACCAATGGCAAATTCCGGTACATGAGTTTTGTGATATCGAGTTAACTTAACCGCCGTTTTGCGGTACAATTGAGGTTTTACCGAAAGGATTTTCTGACTGCATCTGCAAGCTCAGCGAATTCGTCTTTGCTCATCTCCACACGGGGATTTGAAAAACGAATGTCAGATTCTTTATCCATGGGGATGAGGTGTACATGGGCATGTGGCACTTCAAGCCCCAGTACAACAACACCAATGCGTTTGCATTTAACGTTTTCTTCAATGGCAGAAGCTACGCGTTTTGCAAATGCCATCAGGCCGTTGTAAGTTTTATCATCCAGGTCAAAGATATAATCCACTTCTTTTTTAGGAATTACCAGGGTATGGCCTTTTTTCAGAGGGCTGATGTCAAAAAAAGCGAGGTAATTATCGTCTTCTGCCACTTTATAAGCAGGAATTTCTCCCGCAACAATTTTTGAAAATATTGTGCTCATAATTATAAGGTAATTTCGAGGATTTCGAATTGCATTTTACCATTGGGCACCTCTATTTCAACGACATCTCCAACTTTCTTTCCCAGAAGTCCTTTTGCAATGGGGGTATCCACAGAGATTTTTCCCTTCTTAAGGTCAGCTTCACTTTCTGCCACAATCTGATATTGCATTGTAGCATTGTTTTTCGTGTTTTTAATTTTAACCTTATTTAAAATCTGAACAGCATCGGTGTTGAGTTTTGAAGGGTCAATAATCCGCGCGTTATTAATTGTTTCCTGCAATTTCGCTATTTTCATCTCAAGCATTCCCTGAGCTTCTTTAGCGGCATCGTATTCTGCATTTTCTGATAAATCGCCTTTATCTCTGGCCTCTGCTATTTGCCTTGAAATAGCAGGTCGTTCAACTGACTGCATTTGCTTCAGTTCTTCTTTCATCTTATTCAGGCCTTCTTCGGTAACGTATGTTGTTTTTCCCATAGTTTTAGGGTTTAATAGACACAATAAAAAAGAACCCCCTGCCACTTTGCGGGGATTCATATATGCAAATATACACAGTTTTTATTTAACAACAAAATAATTTTAATTTCACTTTATACCATAACATTTGCTGTATCAGTATATTATAAATTATCACGCAAGTATTTTTATGCTTATTAGCTATCAGCAACCTGAGAAAAGATGGCATTTTGCATCAAACACTGCTCCTTTTGCTTATTTACCGCTCGCTCAGTGCACCAAACCACTTAACTACTTTCTCGCCAATACCAG
>CAYQMB010000066.1:0-16366 GCA_964418565.1 uncultured Bacteroidales bacterium
AAAGTTCAAAACTTTCGTAAAGCTAAAAAGGCCGGTTCTGAAAAAGCGTCGGTGTATGGCTTTTAGTGCAGCCTGCCGTTCACGCTGCTGATGGTGTCAGCAAAGAGCTTTCGCTGGTCGCTTTTGCTGCCACACAGCAGCATGCTCACAGCCGGCTCCAGCTATCAGCCGCCCACCTTACGCGAAATGTCTGCCCTTCGGTGACAACTGGCAGGGCAACTCAAATCAGGTACAGGCAACGTCAATGCCTATTAAGCCCCGACCAAATGCCGCCCTGAAAGGGCAGCTCAAATCAGGTACGGGCAACGTCCGTACCTGCTTAAATCAGGTTCGTGCAACGTCCGTACCTACTCAAATCAGGTAGGCAACGTCTGTGCCTCAATTCCAGAATGGGCATCGTCCATACCGCTACATCATGGTATGAACGATGTCTGTCCCATTTTATATTCAATCACGCCATAAATAATCCTCGTCAAAATCCATACCCATCCGTTTCAACCATGCGATGTATTCATCCCTTTTTGAAACAGTTTTGTGATGTTCTTTTTGATTTTCAATGTAGCGAATAACCTTATCAACATTCAAATAATCCACTGAAAATGCACCATAACCTGATTGCCAGGCAAAATGGTTATAATGATTATCAAGCGTTTTTATCCAGCGACTGCTATGACGCTTGATTTCCTCTACCTGTTTTGATAGGCATAGTTTTGGTGACAATCGTAAAAGTACATGCACATGGTTATGTGTGCCGTTAATGCAAATCGGATAACTACCGTTGTCCAGGATTATCTTTCCAATATACGCGTACAATCTTGCATCATCAATACTCCGAATCTTTATTCTGTTCCTCTTCGTGTGAAAAATGATGTGCACGATTAATTTTGATAAACTTTGTCCCATAATTATATTTTATTTTGGTTTGGAACAAAAATAGATGCCTTGAAAATTTACTTCCGTATAATAATTATTTGTATTCGATTAATATTCGTTTGTAAACGTTTGAAAATAATTAATTCCTGGTTGATCTGCCCTTTCAGGGCGAAACATCTGTTTCCCATTTTAGGCTACGACGGTGCCGTAGCCTAAATGAATTGCCCTTTCAGGGCGTTCATAAAAGCAAATGCTGATTTTTTCGCCTCAATGTGACAACTGAATCCCATTCCGCCCTGAAAGGGCAGCTAAAATCAGGTACGGGCAACGTCCGTACCTACTGAGCCCCAACCAGATCCCGCCCTGAAAGGGCAGCTAATTACACGGATGGGCACCGTCCGTACCTCAAATCAGGTACGGGCAACGTCCGTGCCGGTTCAGACCACGTATGGTGAATGTGATAAATTTCAGGTTGGTAAAATAGATATTTACACCTTGGAGGCAATTTCCCTTACCTGTTCCAGCATGCGTTTGCGTTCTTCGTCGGTAACATCCTGTACAGCGTGGAAATAGGTGTGGTTCAAAATTTCCATCCCACAAAATTCAAATATGCATTTCTCTGTGATGGTGTTTAAGGCATCACGCTGGGCCTGAGAATTGAAAAACTCGGTGGAACCCGTGGTATTAAACAGCATTACCTTTTTATCTGTCAGCAGGGGGGTGGCTTTACCGTTTTCGGTGCGGAAGGCAAAACCTTCCAGAAATACGCGCTCGATATAGCCTTTCAGCATGGCAGGCATTCCCGACCACCATATCGGGTATACAAAGGCAATGACATCTGCCCGCTCAATGAATTTTTGTTCTTCGGTTATTTCCGTGGGGTATTTTTCTTCATCTATGCTTTCCAGATCTTTGCGGCTAAGTACAGGGTTGAATTTTATCGTGTACAAATCGCGTACAACTACTTCATGACCATCTTTATTGAAAGTTTCACCCAGGGCATCGCGTACAGCAGAATTAAAACTGGGCTCCTTGTAATTGGCGTATATAATTAATGTGTTCATATCTGTTTATCCTTCTCCTTTTCTTTCTATGGTTCAAAATTGCTAAAGTCTGAAAGAATAACAAAATCAGATACATAATGTTTTTTATGTTCTTTGGCAGTGATATTTCTCCCTTGTGTTGTTGCCGTGCAGGTATTGATGCAATTAAACCTTTTGTTTGTTTTGGCATCATATACCTAAACATTCTTTCATACGAATTGTTAAATACGCAGATTGACAAGTTATTTTACATGTTTATGATGAAATTAAATATCGCAGCACTGCTGGCAGGGCTACTTATGATTATGCCTGCACATGCCCAAAACAATGCAGAAGATTCTTTGCTGGACCTTCATGAGGCTGTCTCAATGGCAATGGAAAACAACCCTGCTTACATGACACTCCAGGGTATGAGGAATGAAGTTAAGCATAACTGGAAAAGTGAATCCGGCATTGTTCAGCCGGAGCTTAGTTACACCCGCGAAGGCCTTGGCGACACCGACCAGTTTTTTGAACAGCGGATGTCAATCAGCCAGTCGCTGGAACAGCCTTTTTCCGTAATTCAGAAATCCAAAGCGGCCGACTGGAGACTAAAAGCTCTCAACAAACGCATTGAAGCCTATGGCCGACAGCTAAAAGAGGATGTCAAAATGCAGTACATCGAGCTGCTGTATGCCATACATATGGATAGCCTCAGAGCCGAACGCATCCGCACAGCGGAAAAACTCAGGGAAGCCGTGGAATTTAAATTTGAACAGGGCTCCGCCGATAAAATTGATGTCCTCAATGCACGGGTAAGGTTAGATAAGGCAAAGAATGAGAAAAACAACAGCCTTGCCCAATTGCATAGGGAAAGGTACCGCTTGTTTGAACTCATTGGTCTGGATCCTGAGCAACAAAAGTACGAAATTCGCTTTGCCGACAGCCTTCAGACCTACGAACCACGCATTTCTCAGGATTCAGTGCTGGCTTCCCTGGAGAATTACCCGGCGTATGAACAATACCGTATGAACATCACGGCAGCAGAACACAGCGTGAAAGCAGCTAAAGCGGGCTGGTTCCCCTCACTCAGTGTATCGTATTACCAGCAGGATTTTAGCAATGGATTCAATTATCAGGGTTTTGAAGTTGGCGTTGGGATCCCCTTGTGGGGTGCCCACGGTATACGAGGTGATGTAAAAACCAGACAGGCCCTGCTGAATCAGGCCGACTGGCAGGCCGAGGGCAAGATGCTGGAAATGAAACGGCAGGTTGAACATGCCTGGCATGCCTATGAAGAAGCCAGGGAAGTTATTCAACGCTATCAGTCAGGTCAGATGAAGGAAAGCACGGATTTATTGAAACTCACCGAAGAAGCTTACCGCCTTGGTGAAATCGATCTTATCCGCCTCATTGATGCCCAGCAGCTTTATCTCGACAATCAGGCACTTTATCTGAAATCCCTCAGGGATTATTACATATACCTCAGTCAACTCGAAAAATTTATAAACAAAGAACTGGTTTATTGATTATGATGAAAAAAGCAAGCATATTAATCAGTGCGTTTGCCTTATTGATGCTTGGCAATGCGTGCAAGGATGACGGTGGCGAACAAATCGCTGACACCGAAACCACACAGACAGAAAAGAATACGGTAACACTGGATACCAGCAAACTTAAGCCCTCGGAAATTGAACTGTATGAGCTGGGCAGTCGTGATGTGCCGCTAAAACGGGCTGTTCCCGGCGTGGCAATGGCAGCACCAAATTACATTTCCATGGTGTCGGCTCCGCTGGATGGGATCGTAAGCAAGCTTTATCTGAACGAAGGCGAGCGGGTACGCAAAGGCCAGGTTATTCTTGAAATAGAAAGCCTTGAATACGGCAATCTGCTTTCCGATTTTCTGAAAGCAGACTCTGAGCTTAGTTACCAGAAAGGACGCCTACAGCGAAGCGAACAGCTTGCTGAACGAGGTGTTGCTCCGGAATCAGAGCTGGAAAGTGTCAGAGCGGAAAAAAACAGAGCAGAAGCTAATTTAAAGGCCGTGAGGGCGCGATTGCTTGCTCTTGGAATGTCTCCGGCAGAAATTGAAAGACTAAAATCCAGTGAAAACATTGAGCCCCACTTGCTGGTGCGATCCAAAATAAGCGGAATTATTGATGAGCATAATGCTGAACTGGGAATGCCGGTAAATGCATACGAGCAACTTGCATCCGTTGTTAACACGGAAAAACTGCTTGTTAAGGCCTGGCTTTCTCCTGAAGATCTTAATTCGGTATCAGTAGGTGATTCGGTGAGTATTTCAAGACGGACAAGTCCTGAAGAAGGCTCAATATATTCTGTAATATCCACCATCAATCCCGCCCTGGACAAGGCCAACCAGTCTGTAATTGCCAACATTTACATCCGAACCGGTAAAAACTGGCCGGTACCCGGCGAAAATGTCCGGGTGGAGCTTAGTTCTGAAATGAATGGCGGGCTTCTGGCTGTTCCCAGGGATGCTGTTACGTATCTGGGTGATAAAGAAGTGGTTTTTGTGAAAACCGGAGACCTTCAGTTTCAGGTACGTCAGATACAATCCCGTTACGATGATAATCAGTACAGCTTTGTGTCTGATGGTCTCCAAAAAGGTGAAAAAGTTGCCGTTTCAGAGGTGTTTACACTCAAGTCCATGTTGCGTTTTAACGAATTTTCAGACTAGATCGCTATGCTAAATAAAATTATAGAATTTTCTGTTAAGCAAAAGTACATTGCCCTTTCCCTGGTTGTGTTAATGGCTGTTGGCGGGTTTTTTGCATTGAAAAACATTCCGATCAACTCACAACCCGATGTGACGCCTGTTCAGGTGCTTGTGATCACCAAAGCCGGACGCTATTCTCCATACGATGTGGAAAAGCTGGTTTCCTACCCAATTGAAAACTCCATGAACGGGCTACCGGACGTGAAAGAGGTTCGATCCATCTCGCAGTTTGGTCTGTCGGCAGTGACCATAGAATTTGATGAAAACACAGATATTTACTTTGCCCGACAACTGGTCAGCCAGCGCATACAGTCTGTTGCCGATGAACTGCCGCAAGGGGTTTCTGCACCCCAATTGGGCCCGGTCTCAACTGCTATGGGTGAAATCTATCAGTACCAGGTGAAAGGTCCGGGGTACAGTCTCACAGAGCTGAGAACAATCCACGACTGGCTGATTATTCCGCAACTGAAAACGGTACGTGGTGTTACAGAAATTAACTCATTTGGCGGTTTTGTTAAACAATACGATATCATCATTCAGCCCGGTAAGCTGCGCCAGTTTGACATCGGGCTGAATACCGTATTTGATGCCGTGGAAAACAACAACTCGGTTGCCGGTGGTAATTACCTCGAACACAATCGTGAACAGTACATTATCCGTGGTGTGGGCCAAATCGAAAGCATGGATGACATCCGGCGCATCATTGTTAAAAATGTGAATGGTAAACCGGTGTATGTGCATGATATTGCTACTGTAAAGGAAGGGAAGCAAATCCGGCAGGGTGCTGTTACCCGTGATGGAAAAGGTGAGATTGTAACCGGTATTGTGATGATGCTGCGTGGAGGAAACGGCCGTGAAGTTATCAGCAACATTGAAGAGCGCATTGATGAAGTGAATGAATCGCTGCCGGAAGGGGTGGAAATTGAGAAATTTTACGATCAGAGTGACCTGATCGCACGTACCACCAACACGCTGAGCAAAAACCTGATTGAAGGTGGAATGCTCGTTATTGTTATCCTGCTGCTGCTGCTTGGCGACCTGCGTGGTGCTATCATTGTCGCCCTTGTGATACCACTTTCCATGTTGTTTGCTTTCATTGGTATGCGGGAGCTGGGCCTTGCGGCTAACCTGATGAGCCTGGGCGCCATCGACTTTGGTATGGTGGTGGATGGTTCTGTGGTGATGGTGGAAAACATCATCCACCGATCGCGGCATTATAAAAACATGACCCGGGATGAGATGATTATCAAGGCCGCCAAACAGGTGGCCCGTCCGATATTTTTCGGTGTTCTCATTATTCTGGTAGTTTACATTCCTGTGATGACATTTAGCGGGATGGAAGGTATATTGTATCGCCCCATGGCACTGACAGTGGGTATGGCAGTGTTTGGATCGCTGCTGCTTGCACTGGTTTTTGTGCCTGCCATGATGCGCCTGACATACCGCAAACCGAAAGAGGGCAAAAAGCCGAAAAAAGAAAACCGCATCATTGCATGGCTGAAACCAAGGTACCGCAATTTCCTTGATATAACGCTCAAACACAAGTGGCGGACCATTGGCGTGGCATTGCTCGTGTTTGCTGTCAGCATGTTTCTTATGACTCGCCTCGGCTCGGAATTTTTGCCCGAACTGGATGAGGGATCTATATTGATTGAAGAAGTAAGGATGCCCAGCGTAACGCTAGAAGAAAGTGTTGAAAAAGCCGATGAACTCGCAGCAGACCTGATGGACAACATACCGGAAATTAAAACGGTAGTGCCAAAAACCGGCCGCAGCGACCTGGCCAACGACTGGATGGGGGTTCACCAGACCGATATCTGGGTTATCCTCAAAGAAAGGGATGAATGGCGGGATGGCCTTGAAAAACAAGATATTATTGATGAAATAGAGCCTTACCTTGCCGATGAACCAGGCTTGTCATACAACTTTACGCAGCCAATTGCCATGCGGGTAGATGAGCTTACCAGTGGCGTGAAGTCTGATCTGGCGGTTGTGATTTACGGAGAAAGCCTTGACAGCCTGAAAGCAGTCGGGGACAGAATTGCTGCCAGACTGGGAAACCTTGAAGGAACTGATAATTTTTATGTCGATCAGCCGGTAGGACAACCATACCTTACCATTGAAGCCGACCGCGAGTCTCTGGCTTCTTTTGGCCTCAATGTAAGTGATGTTCAGGCTGTGATTGAAGCCGGTATTGGTGGTAAAAGCGTGAGTGATATGTTCAAAGGCCAGCGCCGTTTTGCGGTGCAGGTTCGCTACCCTGAAGGGCTGCGTGATAATTTTACCCGCATACGCGAAATTCCCGTTCAATTGCCCGATGGTGGATTTGTGCCCCTGAGCCGGGTGACAAAAATTACGGCCCAGGAAGGCCCCCGCGAAATTCAGCGTGAAAACGGCTGGCGGCGTCTGATTGTCGGAATAAACATTAACGATATTGACATGGGCAGCTATGTGGATAACCTGCAGGGCATGATTAAGCGTGATGTAGACGTACCGGCCGGTTATTTTATTAATTATGGCGGAAGTTTCGAAAACCAGCAACGTGCTATGAACCACCTTATGCTGGTGGTACCACTCGTTCTTTTCCTGATTATCGGTTTGCTTTACATCAGTTTCGGGCGTATGCGCTATGCTCTTCTGGTTTTCCTTAACCTGCCGCTGGCTCTTTCTGGTGGCGTGTTTTTGTTATGGATACGTGATATGTACCTCTCTGTTTCTGCCAGCATTGGCTTTATCGCTTTGTTTGGTGTTGCCGTGCTCAATGGTATTGTGCTGGTATCGCATCTGAATGAGCTTCGTAAAGATGGTGAAGGCTTGCGCGAAGCCGTGATTGATGGTGCAGCAGACCGTCTGAGGCCTGTGCTTATGACTGCGCTGGTAGCGTCCCTGGGCTTTGTGCCCATGGCCTTTAATACCGGTCCGGGTTCAGAGGTGCAGTCGCCATTGGCAACCGTTGTAATTGGTGGTTTGATTACTGCAACCCTGCTAACTCTGCTGGTTCTGCCAACCGTGTATCACTGGATGGAGAAAGGACAGGAAAATAAGAAGTAAGCCTGCACCGGGGTATTGATTCAAACAATGCCGTCGGAGCAGTAGGTGCGGCGGGCACAGGTTTTACAGTGCCTGCCCATCCATACTTCATCAAACTGGCTGATTGCCGCTTCGATAATCTCTGGTTCATCAGTGAAAATGCCGGCTTCAAAATTGCGTTTGTCCGGCGATTTTGCGCCCATGGCAGCACCGGTTAAGTTGGCAGAGCCGATGTAAACCGTTTGCATATCAATGATGATCAGCTTAAAATGAACACGGGGACAAAGCATGCGTTCAAGTTGTTTCTGCAAGGCCGGGTATTTATCAAAATCGCGACGGAAATTTTTGCCGGGTTCTTTGGCATGAATCAGTCGTACAGCGGTACCTTTCTTCAGCCGTTCGGAGAGAACATGCAGATACGGCACAAAACTACCACGGTAATTCACGTGCAGATCTTTAAGATCGGCAGTTCCGATCCACAGGGTCTCTCTGGCTGAAAAGCTTGCTTTCAGCACTCTGTCATAATGTTGCTTGTCGCGGATGTATTCCAGCATACCCGGCAAAGGTAGGGATTTTAACCAAAATCAAATAATTTGATAGGTAGGACCCTGGAGGTCGGGCTGGCTGGTAAACCGGTCTTCAGGTCCGGCTTAGTACAATTTATCTTCAAGTGCCTTGCAAAATGCGGCCAGGTCATCCGGGTTTCTGGATGTAATAAGGTTGCCGTCAATAACCGGAGCATCATCGACAAAATTAACGCCGGCTTCCACCATTTCTTCTTTTACGCTTTTGTAGGAAGTAGCTTTTACGCCATCCATAAGACCAGCGGTAATTAAAATCTGCGGTCCGTGGCAAATGGCAGCAACCGGTTTACCGCTTTTGTAAAAATCTTTAGCAAAAGCAACGATGTCGTCATGTTTTCTGAGTTTTGATGGTGCATGGCCACCCGGGATGATAAGGGCATCAAAATCTTCAACCTTTACCTCATCGGTTGTTTTGTGGATTTTTATGGTAAAGTCGCTGTTATAAGATTTGACCTCAGCTTTTTCAATGCCGATTGTTGTGATTTCAGCACCACGGTTTGTAAAATATCCAATTGGCATATACGCTTCCTGGTCCTGGAATCCTTCTCCTGTAATAACTGCAATTTTCTTCATGTCTTTTTGTTTTTCAGTGTTTGACGTATTGTTGTTTTCAGTGGGCTTATCGCAAGAGGCAAATAGTGTTGCAAAGGCAATAAGTCCGGTAATTATTCTGTGTTTTTTCATAATCGTTTTACCATTTGGTTTACATGGAAATAAACGGATAATGTGAATAATTGTTCATGAAAATCTTATGCAAATCATTGGTAAAGTCCTGCTAATTAGGGGATGCTTATCATATTTTGGAATCGGGTGATACAGAAATATCAACTGAACATCAGGCTGGCTGTTGTCAGGCAGAATTAAGTTACTTTCCTGTGATATTTCGCGGCAAGCAGGAAGCCGGCAGCCTGTGCAGGGCTTTTGCCAATGGTATGACTGCAGGGCAGGAGTGACCATAACTTGCGGAGCTCTTGCGGTTTCCGGATGGAACCGTAAAGCGGAGCAGGGAACTCCCAGGCCTGCAGTGTCATACCGGCAAAAGCACTGTGCAGCTACAGGCTGTATGCTGACCCTGAGGCCTGCATCCATGAATTTACTTATGCGTTAATGTATGGTTCCGGAGTGAGAGCTGTGCTGATGGTAGAAATATGCCTCAGGGGGCCGCCCAAATGATCATAATCCCTGAAACAGCTCAGTGTGTTCTGATGTGATTGATGGCTTCGGCGGCCATGAATGCCCCAAAAATGGAAGGGAGGGCTGAAATGGTACCGGCATTGGATTTTTTATTGCGGCCTTCTTCGAGAACAACTTTCGAGCGGTCGGTTTTTTCGGATGAGAACACGACTTTAAAGCCGGTATAGATGTTGATTTTGTGGAGTCTTTTGCGCAGCATGCGTCCCAGTGTGCAATTGTAGGATTTGCTGATGTCAGCCATTTTTACAGCCGAGGGGTCGGTTTTTCCGGCTGAACCAAGGGATGAAATGTGAGGGACTTCTGTGTTCAGACAGGCCTGAATCAGGTTTATTTTTGGCGTAAGGGTATCGATGCAGTCCAGAACGTAATCGTAATCATGAAGGGGGATGTTTTGTTTTAGGCTTTCTTCAGTGATGAAAACATCATAAAGGCTGAGGTTTAATGCCGGGTTGATATCCTGCAGCCGCTTGGCCAGGACTTCAGCCTTGTTTTTCCCAATGGTGGAATGCAGGGCGGGAAGCTGGCGGTTGATGTTTGAGGGGGTAATGGTATCGTTATCGACAATGCTGATGTTGCCTATTCCGGTACGTGCAAGGTGCTCAGCGGCCCATGATCCTACACCGCCAAGGCCGGTTACCAGCACACGGGCATCAGCGAGCTTTTCAATCTGTTTGTCATCCATCAACATGTGGGTACGTGCCTGCCAGTCTGAATTCATTTTGCCTGTATGGATTTAAAGTTTGTTTGGATGATATCAGCCAGTTTTTCTTTGCTGATGCCTTTAATGCGTGCTCCCTGATTGTAGATGTCATCAATATCGGAGCTGCTTTCGTCCGTTTCGAGAAACAAGAGCTCATCCGGGGTGTTTCTGAAGGTTTCTTCCATGCTTTTTATGCCGCGCATGAGAATGGCACCATACGAAAGGTATATGCCATGTTCTGAGCATTGCCGCATGATTTGCTGATTTCCTCTGAACCCGTGTAATATCCAGGCTTGCGTTGGTTTGTGGATTTTATACAGGGCAATGATATCGGGATATGCTTTTACCGCATGTATGATCAGTGGTTTTTGCAGCTTTTCACTCAAATTTATCTGGGCTTTAAAAACGTCGACCTGTTTGTTCCAGTTTGATGTGGACGCTCTGTCGAGACCGCATTCGCCAATGGCAAATGCCTTATAAGCTTTGGGATAAAGTTCATCAATGAGGTTTTTGGTTGGTCCTTTTTCGGCATGCCATGGATGAACGCCTATGGAAAACAGGTCTGTTTCCGGGATATAGGAACGATGGAAGTAACTGACGAGTTCGTTTCGTTCGCTGCTACCTGAAGCACTGTGTGTATGTATATCAATGAGTTGCATTTTGTTTGAATGCTTTGCCCTGCCACATGCCGGCAGTATTCATAGTTTTCTTTAATTGTTCAACAAATTCAAAATTTTTCAGACCCTTCCAGTCGGGGCTGATAACCAGATTCCTTGGAGACTCACTGGTAAATCGCTCAACGACAATGTCGGGGTCGAGCAGCATAAGAAAATCTGCTACGATTTGAATATACTGCTTTGCTGATAAAGTAACAAAATCATCAGGTACTTGTTTAAACTCCCCGGCCATGGCTGTATTTTTCAGGATTTGGAGCTGGTGCAGTTTCAGACTGTGAGGCTTGAGTTTATTGATGGCCCTGGTATGATTGAGGAAATCCTGCCGGTTTTCACCCGGTAGTCCGATAATAAGATGGGCACCGGTGCGGAATGTTTTGTTCCGGCACATCTCAAATGCCCGTGTTGTTGTCTGAAAATCGTGGCCTCTGTTGATGCGTTTCAGGCTTTTATCAAGGGTGGATTCCACACCGAACTCCAGGCTGATGTACATGCGTTGGCCAAGCTCGTTGAGGTAATCGACCTTTTCTTTTGTTATGCTGTCCGGTCGGGTAGCTATAACCAGGCCGCAAACGCCATCAACGGCAAGGGCTTCTTCAGTAAGGCGCTTAAAATGGTCAAAGCTGGTGTAGGTGTTGGTAAAGGATTGAAAGTAAGCCAGGTATTTTTGTGCTTTGTATTTTTTAGAAAAGAATGCAATGCCTTCCTGCAGTTGCTGGCGTACGCTTTTGTCTGCTTTGCAGTAAAACGGGCTAAAGCTGCTGTTGTTGCAATAGGTGCAGCCGTCATTGCTGATGCTGCCATCCAGATTGGGGCATCCAAGTGCGGTGTTTACAGATATTTTCTGTACCCGCTGTCCGAAATGCTGCCGCACGAAAGCCGGATAATCGTTCCAAGGTTTCTCTTGCATAGCCCCTGTTTTTACGCTTTCAAAGCAAGGTAAAATCCGTCGTTTATGCAAACGGCCTTAAGCCTGTTTTTGATTTTTGATTTCTTCCATGGCTTTCATCAGTTTTGTTTTCAACACCTCGGGGTCAATAGGCTTACTGATGTAATCATTAAATCCTGATTTCAGGCTCAGGGCTTCATCACCAGCCATGGCGTGTGCTGTCTGAGCAATAATGTAAACATCAGTATTAAACTCCCGGATTGCTTTCAAAGCCTCGTGTCCATTCATTACCGGCATTTTTAAATCCATGAGGATGATGTCAATGTCGGGGTTGGCTTTCAGGGCTTCAATGGCCTTTTCTCCGTTGAATACCTGTTTGGGCTTGATGCCAAAATGATTCAGAATGCGTTTAAAGTACTGTTGATTAAACATGTCATCTTCGGCTATCATGAGGTTGATGCCGCTGAGGTCTGCTTCTGCCATGCCAGCAGTGGCAGTATCTGTTTTCAGCTTCTCCTCGCGGTAGCCTTCTTTGGGAATGTCAAAAGAAAATTCAGAGCCTTTGGAGGGTTCTGAGCTGACGTTAAGTTCACCTCCGAGTTGCTGCACAATGTTGGCAGAAATGTACAGGCCGATGCCTGTTCCACCGTAGAGCACCTCACTTGATTCCGGCCCGGCTTTATAAAAGCGTTCAAAAATGTGTTTTTGCTTTTCCAGGGCAATGCCTATGCCTGTATCTTTTACGGTAAATCGGAGGCTGTCTGTTTGTGGTTCACAATACAAGCTGACAGATCCTTCTTCTGTAAATTTGATTGCGTTATTCATCAAATTTGTAAGCACCTGCCTGAGCCGGGATTTATCCGTATACACCCAAATGGTTTTTTCGGGACAGTGTATATCAAAGCGGATTTCCGTTTTCTTCTGTTTTGAAATGATTTGACGGAAGCTTTTGTCCAGGTTGCAAATCATCTCGCTTATGTTTATTTCCGCTTTGTTGATGTTGAGTTGTCCGGATTCTATTTTGGAAACATCCATGATGTCATTTATGACATTGAGTAGCTGCTGGTTGTTTTCTTTTATAATGCTGTAATATTCCTGACGCTGCTTTACACTGACGTTTTCTTTACTCATCATTTCGCTGAACCCAAGGATTGCATTGAGCGGAGTTCGTATTTCATGGCTCATGTTGGCGAGAAATGAGGTTTTGAGCATGTCGGATTTTTTTGCCTGCCGGTAGGCTTTTATGTAAGCATTTTTGGATAATCGCAGGATGACAAAAATAATGGAAATGTATATCAGGACACCTGTATAAGTGTCAATCAGACGTGTCATTTCAGATTCATATTCTCCTGTTATTCCCGGGTAAGTCAAATCAAGGAGAAATACTGCGATGAGGTTCAGTGCTATTAATGTGGTAATGTAAATAAGTGTTCTGCCTGACCACATGAAAATGAGAATGCTGTAGAGAACAACAAAAAAGTAAGGGGCAGGACCGGAAGAGCCATAATTAAACAGCCAAAGCAGGTTAACAATCGCCAGGCTGTTTATGGTGACAATCCATTTGGCAAGATGCAATTTTATGCGTTTTATACCCATCCAGGTTGTTATCCCAAAAATAACGGCACCCAGCAGTGGAATGCAAACCAAAATTATGGGAAATTGCAGACTGAAATTAATGATGGTTCCAAGTATTGCCATAGTGCCTGCAATCAGGCTGAGGGCTATGATAAATCGTCGTTCAAAATCAATAAATTCGTTCTGTGCTTCAATGTTTTCTTTCTCCATCTGATAAATTCCTTGTCGGACTTCCTGTTTAATGATTTAAAAATAATAAAAATTTGCGTATGCACGGAGGTAAACCATGATTTTTTAACTTAGGGTTTTCTCTTGAGATTATTGCATTTTAATATATAGTAAATGCTGCAAAAACAGACGTGAAAAGTCTGAAAAACGATTTAAAAAACATCTGAAAGTCGAATATTAGTAACATGTCAATGAAATTCTTGTCATTCATGTATCTTTATGGTGAACCTTACTCCTGAGGAGTTGTTAACATAAAAATGCATTAATAAAATGGCAAAAGAAACGGCATCAGATGTTTACAAGATAGTAAAGGCAGCGAAGGAAAATGGGATGTCTCACCTTAATATCACAGGCGGAGCATTTACCGGGCATGACCAGGTCAGGGAAACCGGAGAGCAGTTTGTGAATTTTTCACTGTGCGATTACCTCAGACTGTCTACAGATGAGCCCATACGCAGGGCTGCAGCAGATGCAGTGATGGAAAACGGTGTTTATGCGGCTGTCTCGCGGACATATATGAAACTTGATATTTACCGTGAGGCTGAAGAGGCTGTGAATGATTTGTTTCAAAAACCGGTGATTATCACACCACGCACTACGCTCGGTCACATAGCTGCAATTCCGGTGCTGGTTGGAAAAGACGATGCTGTTATCATAGATCATCAGGTGCATACCTCGGTTCGTTTGGCCACGGATATGTTAAAAGGCTACGGTGTTCATGTTGAAATTATTCGGCATAATCGTACGGATAAGCTGGAAACACGGATTCAGGAATTGCAGAAGAAAAAGGAAAAGGTCTGGTATATGGCAGACGGCGTGTATTCCATGTACGGAGATGTGCTTCCGGCGGAAGATTTGCTGGAGCTTTTGAAGCGATACCCCCGGTTTAATCTGTATGTTGACGATGCGCATGGTATGGGCTGGACCGGACCAAGGGGAACCGGGCATGTGCTTTCCCGCATACCGTATCATGAGCGCATGTTTCTGGTTACTTCCCTGGGTAAAGGGTTTGGCTCTGGTGGCGGGGTGTTGGTTTGTCCTGATGAGGATGTTCGTGAAAAGATACTGTTTACGGGGTCAACCTTAATTTTTACATCTCCACCTGAACCAGCCGTTTTGGGTGCCGTTAAGTATATTGCAAAGGGTTTTGCTTCAGGCGATTATGATCAACGCCGTAAGCGACTTGCTATGCAAATGGACTTGTTTTACAATGAAGCAGAATCATTAGGACTGCCTGTGATTGATACAACACGAACACCCATTGCTTTTATTGCTGCGGGAACACCGGATATGGTAACATATTTATGCCGGCGTATGCTGACAAGGGGCTATCATATTACCCCCGGGGTTTATCCGGCCACACCCTGGCACAATGGCGGCGTAAGGGTGGTTCTTAGTTTGTATCAGGATGAAGATGATATCCGGAACATGCTGGGAATTCTGAACGAAGAATACCTCGTGATGCTGAAAAAATACGATACAAACCCGGAGGCTATCCTTAAGCATTATAAGAAGTGATGCATGTCAGGATGAAGGCGGCTTATCCTCGTCATCCTTATTTTCTTCATCTGCCGGGTAATGGATTTCAACATCTTCCATCATGTGGGTATGGCTTGAATAAAACCCTTTATCAGATTGCTGGTCTTCAGGAGTCTGGCTGTCTTTTTCATCTTCTGATTCTTTTTCCCACGACCATACTTTTCGTTTGGGTCCTCGTTTACGGTATATCCATGCCAGCCCGAATCCGGTAAACAGTCCGGCAAAATGGGATTCCCAGCTAACACCTTCTTTTCCCGGGAAAATGCCCCATATCATGGAGCCGTACATAAAGACGATAATAAGCGAGACGGCCATCAGGCGAAAATCCTTTCTGAGGATCCCTGATAAGAAAAGAAAACCAGCCATGGCATAAATAAGTCCGCTGGCTCCGATGTGATAACTCGGACGTGCAATTAGCCAGACAATTATTCCGGAAACAATCCATGAAATAGCAAACACACGATATCCTACTTTGGGGTAAAAATAAAACAGGCCGGTGGCAAGCACAATGAAACTCATGCTGTTGGCTATCAGATGCTGCCAGTCGCCATGCAAAAGGGGAGAGGTGAGTATGCCCAGCAGGCCGCTCCATTCACGTGGTTCTGTGCCGAATCTGTTCAGTGCCATATTATTGCTGATGTTGAGCAGATGTATTGTCCACATGATAATCAGCAAGATAACGGTGACATACAGGGATAGCCTGAAGCGTTTTTTATCGGTTTTGATGCTTTCTTCCATTCGCTTAAAAGTAAACAAACTTAAACTTTTGTGCAAATGTTCATAAGATATGCCATTTAGAATTTCGAATATCGAATCATGAATTTCGAATAATGAATCACAGCTGTCTGCCTACAAGCGGAAATTTCGAAGGAGACTAATTGCCATCCAATATCCGGGAATCTGTCCCATAGGGACAATATGTCGGTAAAACGGAAAGTAATCAGACCAGTTCGCTTTTGGCATGGCTTTTTGCTTCTGTTGCAAAAACACATGCCAAAAGCTTGTGATAACGTTTTCCATCCACCCGGACTGCGTTCCTTGTCCGGGTTTACCAATATCCTGTCCCTAACGGGACAAGAAAAATAATCCGATTCACCGTATCAGCCGGGTTTCCGTCGTGGAAAGCAGCTTTGAATTTCGAACTTGTGTGTCGACAAAATCAAGCTAAGCGAAACATAAACCACATCATCACCTGCAGATAGTTCCCCCTTCACTTCATCATTCAATATTCCCGCTGGTAAGCGGGCAGGCGGCGGTTCGACATTCGACATTCATAATTCATCAGATTGTTGCACTTTTCCGGATGCGATAAATCGCA
>CAYQMB010000067.1:0-16025 GCA_964418565.1 uncultured Bacteroidales bacterium
TCCTCTTTTGTTTTTTCCATCAATCCAAATTTTGCTCAAAATTAACAAATTCTATCCACATCCGGAAACCCTTGTTATATACAGCATTTCAGAAAAAGTTATTAACATAATGGGAAAAAATGGGATATTATGGATAAAAATGGGAAATGTTTCTTATATTTACGTTTTGAAAGCACAGCGAATTAAAATTTTAGTAAATGTTTGTTGGTGAACACATAGTAAAGCTTGATAGTGCCGGAAGGGTATTGTTCCCTTCTGTTCTGAAGCGGCAGCTTAAGGGCGGAGATCAGGATGGCTTTGTGATAAAGCGGGATGTTTTTGAATCCTGTCTGGTGTTGTATCCAATGCATGAGTGGGAAAGGCAGAATGCTATCCTTCAGCAAAAATTAAACCCCTACAAACGCGAGCACAGTCGGTTTATGAGAATGTTTTACAGAGGAACGGCGGAGTTGTTCCTCGATTCAAACAATCGCCTGCTGCTACCGAAACGATTAACCGGTGAAATTGGAGCTAAGAAGGACCTTGTTTTTGCAGGCCTTGATACGAAAATTGAGATATGGCCACATGAAGTCTGGAAAGAGCTGAATGTGGATGAGGATTTTGGATCGCTGGCTGAAAAAATATTAGGTCAATCCGATAATCCGATAGTCGAAGAATGAAATATCATGTACCTGTTTTATTAAAGCCCTCTGTGGAAGCTCTGCAGGTTAAACCCGACGGAGTGTATGCTGACCTCACCTTTGGCGGTGGCGGACATACCCGTGAAGTTTTATCCCGGCTTGGAGATAAAGGCCGACTGATGGCTTTTGATCAGGATGACGATGCGATGAATAACATGCCTGATGATCAACGCGTAATTCCTGTTCATGCCAATTTCAGGTACGTCTATCGGTTCATGAAATACTACAATTTTAGTGGATTTGATGGTATTCTGGCTGATCTTGGAATATCGTCGTGGCAGATTGATGAAAAAGAGCGCGGATTTAGCTTTCGGTTTGATGCTGAGCTTGATATGCGGATGAATCGAAATGCCGGTGTGAGTGCAAAGGGAATTTTGTCTCATTATTCATACGCTCAGTTAAAAACCCTTTTTCGCAATTACGGAGAATTGAAAAACGCTGGTGTTATTGCAGGTAAAATTGTGGACGCACGTGAGCAAAGGCCCATTTCAACCACAGGCGACCTGGTTAGTATCCTTAGCCCTGTATTTAAAAAAGGTGCTGAGCATAAGTTTCTTGCACGGGTGTTTCAGGCTTTGCGCATTGAAGTGAACGGTGAAATGGATGCGCTCAGGGAAATGTTGATGAAATCTGTCGAATGTCTTGTGCCGGGGGGTAGATTGGTTGTCCTCTCATACCACTCGCTTGAAGATCGTATGGTGAAAAATTTCATGCGTGCCGGAAATATAGACGGACATATTGAAAAGGATTTTTATGGAAATCAAATATCACCAATTGATGTGATTACTCGCAAACCTGTGCAGGCCGGACCTGAGGAGATTAATGAAAACCCCCGGGCCCGGAGTGTGAAAATGCGGGTGGCTGAACGAAAAAAACAATGAAACAGCAAGATAAAAGCAAGAAAACAAAACGGGATGTGAAATTGCGGGACGGTTTCCGCGATGTCCTCGACGGCAGCATGCTTACCAAAGAAGTGGTGGTGCGTCAGCTTCCCTTTATCATTTTTCTTGCTGTCCTGGCGCTGATATACATCACAAACCGCTACCATGCTGAAAAAGTGTTTGTTATGACGGAGGAAACACGCAAGGAAATTAAGGAGCTGCGCTCAGAAAAGATTTCAGTGCAGTCTGAGCTGATGCGTAAATCCCGTCAGCAACAAGTGCTTAAACAATTAAAAGAACATGGTTCTGAGCTTGACTTTGCTGACGAACCACCCATAAAAATCATGTACGACCTGGACGAATGAAAGCGCAGAAAAAACATATCATCCGAAGGTTCAAACTGGTCTATTTCATCATGTTTGGTGTTGGGCTGCTTGTGGTTGGTAAGCTTGTGGCGCTGCAGGTGTTTACAAATAAAGAAGAGATTGATGCCCTTAGCAAACAGGTTATACGTGAAAGTGTTATTGAGCCCTACAGGGGAGATATAGTGAGCCGGAACGGGCGGGTGTTGGCTACTTCTGTTCCATATTATGAGGTTGGCTGGGATCCCAATTGCGAAGGTGTAACGGAAACCATTTATGATGAAAAAGTTGATTCACTTGCTGCTGAACTCGCTGACATTTTTGATAAACCAAAATCATACTACGACCGCATCCTCCGTAATGCTCGTGATGAAGGCAGCCGGTATTTGCGGATTAGTTATAAAGCTTCATATGATCAGTTAAAAGCCCTGAAAAAGGCTCCGATTTTTCGCAGAGGCCGGTTTAAGGGAGGTTTTGTTTACTTCCAGCGTAATGAACGCGAACATCCTTTTGGTGTGCTTGCCCGAAGGACAATCGGGACTGTAAGGGAAGGCGGCCGGAGGGGCGTAGGCCTGGAAGATGCCTTTGATAAAGAACTCCGCGGAGTAAAAGGCTTTGCTGTTAAACAAAAAGTGGCAGGAAACCTCTGGATGCCCATTGATGATGGAAATCAGGTGGAACCTCAGGATGGAATGAATCTGGTGACTACCGTTGATATAGGTATACAGGATGTTGCTGAAACGGCCCTGGAACGTCGCCTGCGTTATCACGATGCCGATCACGGATCTGCTGTGGTTATGGAGGTAAAAACCGGAGATGTTCTGGCCATTGCAAATCTGAAGAAAAACAAATACGACAATTACATTGAAGCCTATAATTATGCTGTGGGCGAAGCAACCGATCCGGGATCCACATTCAAGCTGGCCTCGGTTATTGTTGCACTCGAAGATAATGTTATTCAGCCTGATGACAGCATAGAGACCGGCAATGGTGTGAAATACTATTACAACCACCGCATGGAGGATTCTCACGAAGGTGGTTTCGGTACCATTACCTTTGAGCAGGCCCTTGAAAAATCATCCAACGTGGGCATATCTTCTGTGATTTTTGATAATTACAATTCCAGACCCGAACATTTTGTGGACAGAATTTACCGTCTGGGTCTTAATGAGCCACTTGGTGTGAGTATACGTGGAGAAGCTGATCCGTTTATTCGGTACCCCGGAGAAAACCAGTGGTCAGGATTATCGCTGCCACAAATGTCCATTGGGTATGAAGTGCAGGTAACACCCTTGCAAACGCTGGCCTTATATAATGCTGTTGCCAACGATGGCAAAAAGCTGCGCCCCCGCTTTGTCAAAGCCTTGAGATACAGAGGCAAACAGGTGAAAGAATTTCCTTTAGAAGTGATCAACCCATCCATTTGCTCAGAAAACACACTTAAAAAAGTCAGAAAAATGCTTAATGGTGTGGTGAATGAAGGAACAGCTACCAATCTGAAAAACGATAATTACAGCATTGCCGGCAAAACCGGAACGGCGCAGATCAATTATGGACAGGCTGGTGTCGAACAGCATTATCAGGCTTCTTTTGTCGGGTATTTTCCGGCCGAAAATCCAAAATATACCTGCATCGTGGTTATTCATGATCCGAAAAAGCACGGATACTACGGAAACCTTGTGGCTGGTCCCGTTTTTCGGGAGATTGCTGACCGAATTCATGCTATGGACCCCGATTTGCATCCGGAAACCCGGGTAGAAGCACATGCGGTAACGCTTCCGGGGGCAAAAGTTTCTGACAGAACAAAACTGAATGCTGTGCTGGATGAAGTCAATGTACCGCACGATTCGCGAAATATGCGTGATTGCGATTGGGTATATCCTGTGCATAAGGACAATAAAATCATGTACTACATACGCGATTACAGCCAGGAAAAACTGGTTCCCAATGTTGTGGGTATGGGCTTGAGCGATGCCATTAAAGTGTTGGAAGAGCATGGATTGCGCGTACGTGTGAACGGACGTGGTAAAGTTATTAATCAATATCCGGAAGCACATGCTTCCTTTGAAAAAGGTCAAATTATTGAAATCGTTTTATCATGAAAATGAAGAAACTGCACATAAATAACATAGAGAATGAACTGGGCATTGTCCGGCGTCATGTTGGCAGATGCTGTTGGTTTGATGGCCTTTATTTTGACAGCCGCAAGCTAAAAGGCGATGCTGTCTTTGTTGCGATTCGGGGAACACGGGTTGACGGGCACGATTTTATTCATAACGCTGTCACCAAAGGAGCGAAACTTGTTGTTTGTGAAATGCTTCCGTCTACACCCGAGCCTGATGTACATTACTTTCAGGTTAATGATCCGGCCTCGGCTTTAGCCAGTCTGGCCTCCCTCTTTTACGGTAAACCCTCGCAGCATATCCGCCTTGTGGGTATTACCGGTACCAATGGAAAAACAACCACGGCCACTCTTCTGTATAATACGTTTGAAAATCTGGGTTTTAAAGCCGGCTTACTGTCCACTGTCAGGAATTATATTCATACCAGCGAGATTGCGGCTACACATACAACACCGGATCCTGTGCAAATAAATGCCTTGCTGGCAGAAATGGTAGAGCATGGCTGTGAGTATTGTTTTATGGAAGTCAGTTCCCATGCCGTGGAGCAAAAACGGGTGGATGCCCTGGATTTTGATGGTGCAGTGTTTACCAACATAACCCACGATCATCTGGATTATCACAAAACATTCAGCAATTATATACAGGCTAAAAAAGCCTTTTTCGATGTGCTTTCTGCCGATGCATTTGCTTTGTTCAACAGCGATGATAAGAATGCCGGCGTGATGGCACAAAATACAAAAGCTTCAAAAAAGACTTTCTCCATCAGAAACAGCTCTGATTTCCGTGTCAGAATAGAAGAAAAGCATTTCGAAGGAATGCAACTCTTTATCAATGATAAGGAAGCATGGACACAATTAATCGGAACGTACAATGCGTACAATTTGCTGGCTGTGTATGCTGTGACGGTTTTGCTGGGAATCCCTGAAGAGGAAGCGCTGAAAGCCATTACCGAATTAAAACCTGTGGAGGGACGACTGGAAGCCATCAGATCTGCAGATGGAAAAACCGCCGTGGTTGATTACGCGCATACACCGGATGCGCTGGAAAATGTTCTGACAACGCTGTCTGAATTTAAAAAGGAAGGGCGACAGCTCATTTGCGTATTTGGTGCCGGTGGAGACAGAGATACAACCAAACGTCCTGAAATGGGAAGAATTGCTGCTCTGTATTGCAATAAGCTTGTGGTGACATCCGATAATCCCCGCAGTGAAGATCCTGAGAAAATTATGGAGGATATTCAGACAGGCATTCCGCACGATCAGCAGACGGATGTATTAAAAATTTCCAATCGCAAAGAAGCTATTAAGGTGGCATGGACATTGGCAAAACCAGGGGATCTTGTCCTTATTGCCGGAAAAGGCCATGAAACCTACCAGGAAATACAAGGTGTGAAACACCATTTTGATGACAGGGAAGTGATTTATGAACTGATAAAGAATTGATGTATGCTGTATTATCTTTTTAAATACCTTGATCAACTGGATGTGCCCGGCGCGGGAATGTTTGAATACATTTCCTTCCGTTCCGGTCTGGCAGTGATAACTTCCCTGGTTGTTTCCATGGTTTTTGGAAAACGCATTATCCGGTACCTTCAGAAACTCCAGATCGGGGAATCCATTCGCGACCTGGGCCTGGAAGGTCAGTTGCAGAAAAAGGGCACTCCTACCATGGGAGGCCTGATTATTATTATTTCCATTCTCGTGCCTGCCTTATTGTTTGCCCGCCTGGATAATATTTACATTATTCTGATGTTTGTTACAACCATCTGGCTGGGAATTATCGGATTCACCGATGACTATATTAAAGTTTTCAAAAAGAACAAAGCAGGGCTTGCCGGGAAATTTAAAATCATCGGACAGGTTGTGCTCGGTGTTATTGTCGGAATGACTTTGTATTTTTCAGATGCGGCTGTTGTAAGGGACAGGGTAGAAGACGTTGACCCAGGAATGATAACAGAAAATACGGTAAACATCAGTGAAACGGCAAATGGTGAAACCCGCGAATACGTTGATCATAAATCTACCGTGACAACCATCCCATTTACCAAAAACAATGAATTGGATTACAAATCGCTTGTCTTTTTCAGCGATTCAGAAATATGGACATGGATCATTTTTGTGATCATTGTTATCCTTATTGTGACAGCCGTTTCAAACGGTGCGAACCTTACTGACGGACTTGATGGTCTGGCAACGGGAAGCTCCTCAATTATCGGGGTTACCCTGGGCATACTTGCTTATGTATCGGGTAACTTTATTGCCGCAGAATATCTGAATATCATGTACATACCCCATGTTGGTGAGCTTGTGGTTTTTATGAGCGCATTCATTGGAGCAACCATCGGATTTCTCTGGTACAATTCATACCCTGCACAGGTTTTTATGGGAGACACCGGCAGCCTCACCATTGGAGGTATTATCGCTGTCTTTGCTATCATTATCCGTAAAGAACTCCTGATCCCGATCCTTTGTGGTGTCTTTTTGATGGAGTCTGTTAGTGTGCTGTTGCAGGTGTCATGGTTTAAATACACAAAGAAACGCTTTGGCACGGGACAGCGGATTTTCCTGATGTCTCCACTTCATCATCATTACCAGAAAAAAGGATATCCCGAAGCAAAAATTGTAACCCGGTTCTGGATTATCGGTATTATGCTGGCAGTCTTTACCATCGTAACCCTTAAAATACGCTAATGAAAAAAATGGTCGTCATAGGAGCAGGAGAAAGTGGTTTTGGCGCAGCAGTGCTTGCACAGACCAAAGGGTTTGATGTCCTTGTTTCGGATAACAATGCCATTGACGAACGGTATAAATCGTCCCTGGCAGAATACAAGATTCGCTACGAGGAAAATGGTCATACCATGCAGGAAGTGCTGGCAGCCGATGAAATCATTAAAAGCCCCGGCGTCCCTGAAACCGTTCCAATTATAGAAAAAGCTGCAGAAAATGGTATCCCTGTGATATCTGAAATTGAATTTGCCGGCCGTTACACCAATGCTAAAATGATATGCATCACTGGTAGCAATGGTAAAACAACCACCACATTATGGGCATATCACATCCTTAAAAATGCCGGATTGAACGTCGGACTGGCAGGAAATGTTGGAAACTCTCTCGCCTTTCAGGTGGCTACAGAATCATTTGATTATTACGTTATCGAACTCAGTAGCTTCCAGTTGGACGGAATGACTGATTTTAAAGCTGACATCGCTGTGCTTTTGAACATCACTCCGGACCATCTGGATCGCTACGGGTTTGTATTTCAGAATTATATAAATTCCAAATTCAGAATTCTTCAGAATCAGGATCACAACGATGTCTTTATCTATTTCGCTGATGATCCGGTTATTAAAAAGGAAATTGCACGCAGAAGTTTTGCTGCGCAAACTATCCCGTGCTCGGCTAAAGATTGTCTGCCCGAGCCATCTGTGTGTGTGAACGAAAATACAATTGAATTTAACCTAAAAAACAAATTTAATATGTCAGTACAGGACTTAGCTTTACATGGCAGCCATAACGTTTATAACTCTATGGCCGCCGGTGCAATTGCACAGGTATTAAGAATTAAAAAGGAATCCATTCGTGATAGCCTTATGGATTTTAAAAACGTTGAACACCGGCTCGAACCCGTAATTAAAGTGCACGGAATTGACTTTATCAACGATTCCAAGGCCACCAATGTGAATTCTGCATGGTTTGCGCTGGAAAGCATGAACACCAAAATCATTTGGATCGTCGGAGGCATAGATAAAGGAAACGATTACTCCCAGGTGTACGATCTGGTAAAAGACAAAGTGAAAGCCATCGTTTGCCTTGGTAAAGACAACAGCAAAATCCACAAAGCATTTGATGGCGTGGTTGATCACATCGTGGATACAGCCAGCATGAAAGATGCCGTGAATTCTGCATATTATCTGGCAAGAGAAGGTGAATCTGTTTTGTTGAGCCCGGCCTGCGCAAGTTTCGACCTGTTTGAAAATTACGAAGACCGCGGAAATCAGTTTAAAAATGCTGTAAGAAGTTTGTAAATGCAACGATTGAAAGCATATCTGAAAGGTGACAGGGTGATCTGGATTGTCCTGGGAGTATTGGCTATATTCTCAGTTCTGTCTGTATACAGTGCCTCCGGTATGCTCGCCTATAAGTACCAGGGGGGAAATACCACCTATTACCTGGTAAAACACCTGGCGCTGCTGGCATTGGCTTTTGTGGTGATTTTTGTTACCCACAAAATCCCTTACAAATATTTCAGTAAGCTTTCCGAATTGTTGTATTATCTGGCCATTGTTTTGTTATTGCTGACTCTGGTAATCGGGGCCAACCTCAATGATGCCAGCCGGTGGTTACGCCTGCCGGGCGGTTTTTCATTCCAGACATCCGATTTTGCAAAAATTGTCCTGGTAACCTATATGGCACGGGTGTTTGCAAAACGGAAAGAAAAAGTAACCAACTTTAAAGAAGCCCTGCGCATTTATATGTTTCCTGTACTCGTCATATGCGGGCTTATCTTTCCGGCAGACCTTTCCACAGCTATGCTCTTGTTTGCTACCATTGTTGTGATGATGTTCATTGCCAGGGTGAAATACAAATACATTTTCGGATTGATTGGAGTTTCTGTTGGAGCCGCCGGATTGTTCCTTCTTGTTGCATTGGCATTACCCAACAGCGGAAGGGTTGAAACCTGGAAGTCACGTATCGAAAGCTTTGTTGAAGGCGATGCCGAAGATAACTTCCAGGCTGATCATTCACGGATTGCCATTGCATCCGGTGGTATTGTTCCCAACGGACCAGGGAAATCCGTGCAACGAAATATCCTGCCCCATCCGTATTCTGATTTTATCTTCGCCATTATTGTGGAAGAGTATGGTATAATCCTTGGCGGCCTGCTAATTCCGCTGCTTTACCTGATACTGTTCAGCCGTTCCCTGAAAATTGTGAGAAAATGCAAAGGCAGTTTTTCGGCACTTATGGTATCCGGGCTTACGATACTGCTGGTATTACAGGCATTTGTAAACATGATGGTTGCGGTTAATCTGCTGCCTGTTACCGGGCAAACCCTTCCGTTTGTTAGCATGGGGGGGACATCCATGATTTTTATCGGCATTGCCTTCGGGCTGATTTTGTCAGTTAGCCGGTCAATACAAGAGGAAGAAGTTAATCATGAACTGAATCCTCAACCTGAAAACTCAGATAATGAAAACGACAATGAAGCGTAAATTTATCATAAGCGGTGGCGGTACTGGTGGCCATATTTATCCGGCCATTAGCATAGCCAATGCACTAAAAGAAAAATACCCTGATGCTGATATCTTGTTTGTCGGGGCAACCGGACGCATGGAAATGGAGAAGGTGCCGGCAGCAGGTTTTGACATTGTCGGATTGCCCGTTATCGGATTGCAGCGAAAGCTCTCACCAAAACTTATTAAGTTTGCCTGGCGTTTGATTGTTAGCCTTATAAAAGCCGGTAAAATCATAAAACAATTCCAACCCGATGCTGTTATTGGAGTGGGTGGTTATGTTTCAGCCCCTGTTTTACGGAGGGCTTCCAGAAAAGGGATTCCTTGTCTGATTCAGGAGCAAAATTC
Source organism: uncultured Bacteroidales bacterium (assembly GCA_964418565.1). Lineage (GTDB taxonomy): Bacteria > Bacteroidota > Bacteroidia > Bacteroidales > ML635J-15 > JAQIBY01. The sequence goes on from CAYQMB010000067.1 coordinate 9,628, forward strand.
GTTTCCGGGAATTGCCAATAAAATGCTTGCTAAATCTGTAAATAGAATCTGTGTTGCTTATCCTGGCCTTGAAAAATGGTTTCCTGAGGATAAAATTGTGTTTACCGGAAATCCGGTCAGACAGGATATCACTGCCATTGAGTCGAAAAGTAATGCAGCCCTGAACCATTTTGAACTGGATAAAAGCAAACCCGTAGTTGTGGCTTTGGGTGGAAGCCTGGGGGCTCGTACCATCAATCAGGCTCTGACCAAAGATTTTGCGCTTCTCGAAAAGGAAGGAATACAGCTTGTGTGGCAAAGCGGAAAACGTGGTTATCAGGATGCAAAACAATCTGTTCCCGATACGGCAAAAGGGATTAAGGTGCATGAATTTGTTTACCGCATGGATTATGCCTTTTCTGTGGCCGATGTTGTGATAACCAGAGCTGGTGCCAGTACCATTTCTGAGTTGTGCCTGGTGGAAAAACCTGCCGTTTTTGTCCCATCTCCCAATGTTGCTGAAGATCATCAGAGAAAAAACGCCATGGCACTGGTTGAGAAATCGGCTGCCAGCATGGTGGAAGATCACCAGGCTATTGAAAAACTTGTACCAACAGCAATATCTCTGATAAACGATACGGAGAAACAGGGCCTTTACCGGAAAAATATTCAGCAATTTGCCCGGCCTGATGCTGCAAGTCATATCACCGGTGAAATCATAAAACTAATTGAAACATGAACCTGACAGATAACATAAAAAACGTATTCTTTCTGGGTATCGGAGGTATCGGAATGAGTGCCCTTGCCCGCTTTTTTAAACAGGAAGGGAAATTTGTTGCCGGATATGATAAAACGCCCTCGCCGCTAACCAAACAGCTGGAAGATGAAGGCATTGATGTGCATTATGCGGATGATCCCGAAAACATCCCGCCTGAAATCCTCGGGGATAAAAACAGCCTGATCGTTTACACGCCGGCAATTCCGGATACCAATCAGGAAAAAGCCATGTTTATGCAGGCACCTTACCGCATGATGAAACGGGCTCAGGTGCTGGGCGTGCTGGGAGAAAAATATCAGACCCTGGCTGTTGCCGGCACACACGGCAAAACCAGCATCTCCACTATGTTAGCGCATTTGATGCAGTATGGCAAAGATAAAGCACATGCTTTTCTTGGAGGGATATCTGCCAATTACAAAACAAATTACATCCATGCCGGACAAAGCCCTTTTATGGTGGTTGAGGCCGATGAGTTTGACCGCTCATTTCTCCATCTGCACCCATCTGCAAGCATCATCAGTATGGTGGATGCGGATCACCTTGATATATACGGAAATAAAGCCGGGCTGGAAAATGCGTTTCAGAAATTTGCTGCACAAACAGACGATCTGATGATTGTCCGTTACGATAGCATATTGAAAACAGGGCCAAACAGAGTTTTTACATATAGCCTTAAAGACAGCCGGGCGGATTTTTATGCTTCCGGTATGAAAAAAACTGGCTTATGTTACGATTTTGATTTTCATGCACGTGACAAGGTCATTAGCGGGTTTCGTATGTCTGTTCCCGGGTTGCTGAATGTTGAAAACATGGTTGCAGCCTTGGCTGTGGCCTATTTACATGACGTGAAACCTGAGGAATTGAAACAGGCCGTTCTTGATTTCCGTGGCATATGGCGCCGCTTTGAAATTGTGTACAAAGATGCTGAACGGGTGTACCTTGATGATTATGCCCATCATCCCGAAGAAATCCGCAGAACGCTGGAAACCCTCAAAGAATTGTTTCCCGGCAAACGTCTGACAGGTGTGTTTCAGCCACATCTGTATTCCCGCACAAAAGATTTTGCCCCGGAATTTGCAAAAAGCCTCGGGTTGCTGGATGAATGCATCCTGCTGCCGGTATATCCGGCACGGGAACTGCCCATAAAAGGGGTGAGTTCCGAACTTATTGCAAAATATATGAAAACAAAACAGCCGATAATGATGGAAAAAGAAGATCTTCCGGATTATATTTCAGAAAACAAACCGGAAGTACTCATAACACTCGGAGCCGGCGATATAGACAGATTAACCGAACCATTAAAAGAACGCATGAGTGAGTAAATGGGTACACATATGGGCCGTGTTAAAGTGGTTGTTGCTGCTGGGCTACCTGCTGGTAATGCTTTCCTTTGTTAAAAGGGAGCGTAAATCGGTTAGGTGTTCTCAGGTGAAATATGAGATTAGCAAAAACCATGAGTTCGTTGATACCTCAGATGTTTATGACCTTCTGGTTAGCGATTCGGTATATCCCCTTGGAAAACCCATGGCAGATATTGACCTTAAAAAGACGGAAGCCCTTGTTACCGCGCATCCCGCCATAAAGCAGGCTGATGTGTTTTCAGAAATGAACGGAAAAATACACGTCCGGGTTCAGCAGAGAAATCCGCTGTTGCGAATCATCACAGAAAGCAATATGCATTATTATGTGGATGATGATTACGGACTTATGTCTGTGGGATTTGATTACACGGCAGATGTGCCTGTACTCAGCGGACATTTGCCGGATACACTGATCAGTGCTTTCAGGCAAGACAACGATAGCCTGAGGCTTCCGGGTTACGATTTTACCATGAAACAACTGATTGAATTTGCAGGCTATCTGTATGAAGATCAACTGTGGCGAAACCTTATCGTGCAGGTGTATGTGAATGATCAGCATGAGTTTGAATTGATTCCCAGGCTTGGTGATTACCTGATAATCCTGGGAAACCTGTAAAATTATCCGTATAAAATAAAAAAACAGGAAGCCGTATACAAAAAAGCGTTTCCGGATTTTGGATGGAAAGATTATGAAACAATCAACCTGAAATACAGCAATCAGGTGGTATGTTCAAAATAAAACGATGATTATGAATCAGCAAAATAGCAAACCCGTATTGGGAGCAATCGACATTGGAACAACAAAAATTGTCGCTCTGGCCGGCAGAGAAAATGATGCAGGGCGTTTCGAAATACTTGGCATGGGAACCTGTCCTTCCTATGGCGTGAAACGTGGCCTGGTGATGAATATTGAGGAAACTGTTTCTGCCATTAAACGCGCTGTGGAGGACATGCAAACACAAGCCGGAGTCCCCCTTGATGAAGTAATGGTGGGTATTGCGGGACAACATGTCAAATCCATGAAAAACAGCATCAAAACGCAGATTAATTCTGCCGATGGCATCGTTACTGAAACAGATGTGTTGCGCATGATCCAAAAGATGTATCGCACACAACTCGGCGCAGGTGAACAGATACTGCATGTGATTCCACAATCTTATCAACTTGATGGCAAAGACAGCATTACAGACCCCAAAGGCTGGTTTGCCAAAGAAATGGAAGCAGTTTTTCAGCTTATAGTCGGGAAAATTAATTCAATGGAAAACATTAAAAACTGCGTGCAGCGGGCAGGCATGGATGTAAAACGCCTGATGCTTGAACCGCTGGCCTCTGCAGATGCCGTGCTGTCCAAACGCGAAAAAGAGATGGGCGTGGCCATGGTGGATATTGGTGGTGGTACCACCGATCTGGCTGTCTTTCAAAACGAAGTCTTGCAGCACACAGCCGTGATACCTCTTGGTGGAAATGCCGTGACCTCGGATATTAAACAGGCCTTTTCAGTATTGCAGGCACAGGCCGAAGAGCTGAAAATTCAATATGGCGCTGCTTTGCAGTCGAAAACTCAAAAAGGTGTGGTTATACAGGTACCCGGCCTTAAAGGCAGGGAAGAAAAAAACCTGTCCCTCAATGACCTGGTCTTTGTGATTCAGGAACGGATGAAAGAAATCATTTATGCCATAAAATTTCAGATTGAACAGTCGGGTTATGCTGATTCCCTGAATGCCGGTATTGTAATTACGGGTGGTGGTGCCTTGCTGAAGAATCTGCCACAACTTATCACTGCTCTTACCGGTTACGATGTGATATTGGGCTTGCCGCGTGAACACATTACCGGAAATTACGCTGAAGAGGTGAACAAACCAATGTTTGCAACCAGCGTGGGCCTGCTGATGCGCTTCCACATGCTGTTGAATAATCCAAAACCCGAGTGGGATAAAAATATTCTCGAGCAGGATATTCCTGAAGAAAAGGAAGAACCGGAAGTGCAGGAGAAAGAGACATCCGGGAAAAAAGCACGGAAGAAAAAGAAATCCTCAGGTTCGTTTATTGAACGGATTGGCAGTAAGCTGAAAAGTGCGCTCGATGAGGATGATGATGATTTAGACAACGATTAAAACCATGAATCATGACTGAATACAGGTTTGAATTTGAAGAAAACAACAATTCCATCATCAAAGTAATTGGTGTTGGTGGTGGCGGGAGCAACGCTGTTAACCAAATGTTTCGGGAAGGCATCAGGGATGTTGATTTTGTGGTTTGCAACACCGACTTGCAGGCCCTGAAAGACAGCCCCATTCCCCGTAAAGTGCAACTGGGAAAAACCCTTACCGAAGGCCTGGGTGCCGGCAATAAACCCGAGCAGGGACGAGAAGCAGCCATTGAAAGCCTGAAAGACATTGAGGAACTGCTTGATAAACAAACAAAAATGGTATTTATTACAGCAGGAATGGGCGGTGGAACCGGTACCGGGGCTGCACCTGTTATTGCTGAAGCTGCCCGCAAGCGTGGTATACTTACCGTTGGGATTGTTACCATTCCGTTTAAATTTGAAGGGAAAAATCGCCTGAAAAGTGCTGTCGAAGGTATAGAGGCAATGCGCCCACTTGTTGACAGCCTTCTGATTATCAATAATGAGCGATTGCAGAAAATTTATGGTAAAGAGGACTTTTCCGTTGCCTTTAAACGGGCAGATAATGTCTTGCTGACTGCCGCCAAAGGGATTGCCGAGGTTATTACCGTTCATGGTTACATCAATGTAGACTTTGAAGATGTAAAAACCGTGATGAAAGACAGCGGGGTGGCACTTATGGGGTCATCGCGTGCCAGTGGCGAAGATCGTGCCATGAAAGCGATCAAGGATGCCCTGACATCACCGCTTCTTAATGATAACGATATCATTGGAGCTAAGGATATTCTGCTGAACCTTACCTATGGAATGGATGAAATTAAAATGGATGAAATCACCGAAATCACCAACTATATTGAAGAATCGGTGGGAGACTCCTCCAACATCATCTGGGGAACCGGAAACGATGAGAGCCTCGAAGATGATATCAATGTAACCATCATCGCAACAGGCTTTGAAACAGCCAGCGGATTGTATGAACAAACCAAAACCAAGCGCACGCATGTCGAAAAAGAGGAGGATGTTCCCAAAACCCGTCCTGTTGACGGTGCCGAAAACCCACAGCAGGGAACTCTCTTCCCCGGGCCCGAGGATGAAAACGACATCTCCGGTGGAGAAAAAGATGAAAAATACGGACATCTGAAAAACATCGATGATATGCATGAGGATGAGCAACTTGATGAGCTTGAACGAAAACCGGCTTACAAACGTTCCATGGATAAATCAAACAATTCTGAAAACCAAAATAATTAGAACTATGGCACTGAAAGACAAAATAATGCAGGATATGAAACAGGCCATGCGCGATAAGAATAAAATTGCTTTGTCAGCATTGCGGGCAGTGAAATCCGCTATTCTCCTTTATGAAACAGACGGAGAGAACAAGGAGCTTGATCAGGCAGCAGAAATGAAACTTCTGCAAAAGCAGGTCAAGCAGCGGAAAGATTCTGCACAGGTTTATAAGGAGCAAAATCGTCCCGATCTGGCAGAAAATGAACTGGCCGAAGCCGAAGTGATTGAAAAATATCTGCCTAAGGCGCTTACCGAAGAGGAAGTAGAAGCCGAAGTGCGCAAAGTGATTGAAGAAACCGGTGCTTCAGGTATGAAAGATATGGGAAAGGTCATGGGCCTCGCCAATAAAAAGCTTGCCGGCAAAGCCGATGGTAAAATGATTGCTGATAAGGCAAAAGCCCTGCTTTCGGAGTAAATTCGAAGATTTCGCTGAAAATAATTGAATACTCCTATTCCAATTCCTTCAGGCTAACCTCCCTTAGTGATGGAAACCTGTAACCCCAACCGATGTTGCCTAGCGGGACATAAAAGCAACCCAGATTTTGCGTACTGCTCATTACAACTTACCCAACCTGTCAGGTCTCCATGCATCGAAGGAATAGGTTTATTTTTGAATATACCTTTGAGTCATGCGGACCTGACAGGTTGCTTACCAGCGGGAACCTCGAAGGTCAAAGAGGGTTCTGGCTTGCGAGAACCTTCATGCATACTTCAGTATAGTTTGCAACTTTGCATTAAAGCTGCTGCCAGTGGCTTCCATAACCAACAAGCCCATCCGGGAAACCTGTAACCATAAGTGATGTTGCTTGTCCCGTTAGGGACAATATGTCGGTAAAAGGATGTGCTCAGAGGAATCGCTTTT
>CAYQMB010000068.1:0-15675 GCA_964418565.1 uncultured Bacteroidales bacterium
AAGCGATTCCTCTGAGCACATCCTTTTACCGACATATTGTCCCTAACGGGACAAGTAAAATCAGGCGGGCTTGTTGGTTTTTTGGGGGCACCGGGCTGCAGCATTCATACAGTGTGATTGTGATACTGAGGTATCGTTTTGCGATAGCCCAAAAGGCAACAGGATTAAAGTCAAGACTATGCTTTTTGCTGGATGCCGGGAACATCTGGCGCGTGGGCCCGGCAAACCCGCACTGGCCGGCGGTGGGGGGAATGATGGCTTTTTATCGAAAAAACAGGAAAACACTACGATGCTCTTTTTCCTTGTTTTTTCAAAAAGCCAGCAGGGCGCGGTGAAGTATTGGTTTGCCTAGATTCTTTGCTTACTTTCTTATCTTAAAACTCCTTAATTCATAAACACCACGTTTAATCCCGAAAGCGCCTTTAGCGCTATTCGGGGATGAAGAAAGTAAGAGAACAGTCAAATGAAAAATATATTATTCATTATCCTGCATTCTTGTTTGCTCCCGAAGGTCGCTTGCCAGCGATTTCGGGATAAAAACAACGTGTTATTCTTTATAGGTTTCATATACAAGAAAGCCTGCATGCATAAAAGATGCCTTCCACTAAGAAAACCTGGCTAATGCGATGAACCATCCTTGCGACTGGCAGGCAGGGAGCCCCCGGCTGCATCGCATAAAACAAATCCTGTATGAAAAAACCTGAGCAGCCGGGAGTAAAAGCCCTGATCATGAAGCATCAAGGTATTGCCGTATCATGTCAAATATGAGTACAAATTTTTCGGTTGTGATGTGTTCCATATCGTCAAGCGGGGTGTGGTAATGCGGATGCATATCGCCATGTGTGCTGAAAAATACCGCCGGAACGTCCTTTTCAACAAAAGGATAATGGTCACTGTGTGGAGAAAGCGTGTCGCGGTCGAACCCTTTAAAATAATTTTTTTCTAAAGCGTATGTTTTCATCAGGTTGAAATCCTCTTCTGCCGGTTCATTGAACTGCACGTACAAGGAATCTCCGTTGTCGGCAATCATGTCCAGATTGATCACCAGATCGATGTCCTCAAGGGGGAAAACCGGATTTTCAACGTAATGCTTTGAACCCAGCAAACCACACTCTTCGCCGGATACTGCGACAAAAGCCAGAGATTTTGCCGGTGGATTGTCTTTATAATGTTTTGCTACATTCAGCAGCATGGCAACACCACTGGCATTGTCATTGGCACCGGGAAACCAGGTGTCACGGCCAAACATGCCAAGATGATCGTAATGCGCTGTGAAAACCACCCATTCATCCGGTGTTTCGCTGCCTTCAATGTATCCGATGACATTTTGCGTTTCATAATCATCTATCATGTGATTGTCAATATCAATGCTCAGTGTTTTGGCGCTTTCCGGCCAGTTGTCATAGCTTACCCAGGCAATGGTGGCGGGATATAAACGGCTTGAATAGGCTTTGTAAAATTTCAGCGGTTCATCCCACAGCAACAGGCAGCCTTTTGAGCCGGTGGTGTACAAATGTTTGTAAAAGTTTCTGTGCTGACGGGCAAATCCAAAATCGCACACGGGCATAACATCTGCCGGTAATGCCTTCAGTTTGTCGATGGCCTCCTGCTCATCAAAATCTGCAGTGTCTACCAGATGAATGGTATAATCGCCTTCAAGGCCGGATGAATAACTGCGTAAAACATAGTCGGTGCCGGGAGCCAGGCGTTTTCCGTTTACCTCCAGCCTGTTGTCACTCTGAAAGGTGTTTACGTTAAATGAATACGGCTGAAACCATGTGCTGTTCCACTGTGTTAGTCCGTGCTTGTCGTATTCCGAGGCGATATACCGGGCTGCTTTTAAATCGCCCTGCTCATAATAACCCCGGCCATGATAAGCGGTGTCAGACAGTTCGGCCATTACTTCCATGGCATAATCGGCAACCTGTGCTTTGCTGTTGAATGGTACCAGCAAAATCAAAATGATGATTGTGTATACATGTTTCATGTTCTCTGGTTTTGGTGAATATGTGTGTAAAGTAACGATGTATTTGAATAAACGTCTCTTAAGGGATGCTTAAAAGCTCTTAGGGATATGTTAATAGAATAACAATAGATACCTGCACAATAACTCGATATTTCAACCATTTGTATATTTTGGAGAAAACTATAAATAATATGCCTATCTTTATTCCAAATCTACATCTAAACCAAACTATGAAAAAAACTCTTGTATTCTTATCGTTTATGATTATTGCCGTGAGTCTGATGGGACAAAAGCGTTTTATCCTGCAAAATGGCTCAGCGAGCGTATGGGAAAATCTTGATGATGCAGTATCCAACGCTGTAACAGGAGATACGCTCTATTTGCCCGGTGGTGTTTTTACATTAACAAACAACACCATTGACAAAGGCCTTGTATGGATAGGGGCAGGCTACCATCCGGATTCAACCATGGCTACCGGAAATACTCAAATCACATCAACTTTGACATTCAATGGAAGCGCTGATAATACCTACCTTACCGGAATTGAGTTTACCAATCAGGTGTTTTTTGGTGAAGCCACTGATGATGCTTTAAACGTGACAATTGAACGCTGTAAGTTTAACAACCAGTTGCATTTACGTCAAATGGATTCGGATACAACGGATACCGGTATGGAAATTCGTGAGTGTGTGCTTTTAAGTTATCTGAATGGTTACAATATCCGCAACCTGATCATTGAAAACAGCATGTTGTTTTACCGCATCTACAATGTGCATTACACTGCATATCTGAATTGTGATATACTATATTCCTCAACTTACAATTATAAAGTCTTTTATGGAGCTCATGAGTGTTTCTTTGCTAATTGTGTGTTCCCCGGAAATAATATGCACAATTTTGAGGATATGACGAACTGTACCTTTTCCCATTGCTTGTTTAACCGAAACATGTCGTTCCCTGTCGGAACCAATGCAGAGGTTAACTGTGTTGATGATGTAAATATTTCAAACATCTACACCTACCTCGAAGGTGGCACCATTGCCTGGGATGTGTTAAATGACTTTCACCTCGTTGGCGGTTCACCCGGGGAAAATGCCGGTTCTGATGGCACTGATACGGGGATTTACGGTGGCAGCAACCCGCTTAAAGAAGGCGGACTTCCGTTTAATCCTCACATCCGCTCTGTCAGCGTACCATCTCAATCCACCGACGGCAATTTACCGGTAGAAATCGGAGCCGGATCTCAAACCCATTAACCATCAGCCCATGAGACAAGGAATGCTCATTTTCGTATGGCTGATTTGTAGCCTGCAATTGCACGCTCAGACCAACAGGTTTCAATACTGGTTTGATGATGATTTTGCATCTGCCCAGGAACAATCCATCAGCACCGGAAGCAATCTTGATGTATCACGGATTATTGATGTCAGCAGTATGACAAGTGGTGTACATGTGTTGAATTTCAGGTTTCAGAATGAATCCGGATATTGGTCTGTGCCTGCATCTGCTTTTTTTATTTGCAGGGATACCATACAGCCGGCTAACGCACTGCTGACAGAAGCTGAAATCTGGTTCGATCAGGATTATCCCAATGTACAGACGATCTCACTACCACCGGGTGAAAGCATACAGCTCAGTGAAATGGTAGATGTCAGTACGCTTGAGCCCGGTTTGCACAGTATGCATATGCGCTTTCTCGACGATCACGGAGCCCATGCTTCTGTGGTAAGCCGCTATGTTTACCTGACGAATGATTTTGTGATGCAGCCGGCGCAATTGCAAGCTGTGGAATACTGGTTTGATGATCAGATTTCCGCTGCACAGCAAAGTATGCTGGCAGGTGCCGATGTTCACTGGATGCAGGCAGTGGATGTTTCCGGTTTGCAAGCCGGTCTTCACAGCCTGAATTACCGCTTTGTGGATGATCAGGGTCAGTACAGTGTGGCCGATTCCAGATTTTTCCTGTATTCACCTCTGTCCGTCAATCAGGAACACAATCCCTTAATCAGCTTTCGTTACTGGCTCAACGACTCAATACAGAATGCCGTTGTGATCCCGCTTGACACGGTTCAAGACCTTATTCTGTCTGAAACCATCCCGTTACAGACTTATTCAGCAGGTGATTATCTGATTTCGTATCAGTTTCAGGATTCTCTTGGAAACTGGTCTGTTCCGCTTACCGACAGCATCGAAAAGGACGTGTTCCCATGGCTGTCTTTTTTGCCTGATCAAAACGAATTTTGCGGATCCGGCGTATTGTCTGTTTCTCTCGACACAGTTGATGTCACTGAAATTGTCTGGAATTATGGCGATGGTAATTCTGAAAATACCTTAACACCCAATCATACCTATACAGATCCGGGTGCATACCTTGTTACGGCAGAAGCCATACATAGCAGTGGGGCTTCTGAGCTGTATCAGTCGCCCGACTCGCTTTTTGTTTATGCGGAATACCTGCATGAAATCAGTGAAAGCATTTGCGATGGAGATTCACTGCTGTTCGAAGGTTCTTATTATCAGGAAGCCGGTAGTTTTGATGTGATGTACCAGTCTGTGCACTTTTGTGATTCTGTATGGCGTCTTAACCTGAATCTGAATCCTGTTTATGATGTTTTGCTGAGTGAAAGCATTTGTGCAGGCGACAGCGTGCAGTTTGACGGTAACTGGCTCACAGAAGAAGGCGATTACAGCCTGAACGAGACAAGCATCTCAGGTTGCGATTCTCTCGTGAACTTTAGCCTGACGGTTTTTCAGCCGGATTCTGTGTTTGTCAGTGATGAAATGTGCAGCGGAGATTCTGTGTTTTTCGAAGGAAACTGGTATCAGACCGGTGGAAACTACAGCGTGAGTTTTACCAACCAAAACAATTGCGATTCGGTGATGGTGCTGGATTTAACCGAACATCCCGTACCCGGACAGCCCTTGATCAGCCAGGTTGGCGATACGTTGTATACCTCAGATGCCGATTCTCATCTGTGGTACCTTGATGGCGGGCTTTTGACCGAAACCACCGATTCGATGCTGGTGTGTACCGAGTCTGGTGATTATTTTGTGATTGCATCCAGTGCTTACAACTGCCTTTCCGATACTTCAGAAGTCATAAGCGTAGTTATCACCTGGGCTGACAAACACACAAGCAGCATGCAGGTATACCCGAATCCGGTCACCGACCGTCTGTTTGTGGAAATGGATCATCCGCCCGAACCCTTGCCGTACCGCCTTTCAGATAATGCCGGAAGGCTGATATACGGTGGAATCATCCGTGAAAACAGCAGTTGGATTGATATGTCAGCTTTAGAAAGTGGTGTGTACTATCTGCAGGTGGAAACCCCGGAATCACGGGTGAGCATCAGGCTGGTGAAAAACTAAGCAGAGTATGCAAGTCAGAAATGACGATATTTGCCGTGTTCTTAAGTCTGAAGCCAAAAGGCTGTGCTGTGACCGCTTTTCAGGCGGGATTGATGTTTAATGGGATGATGGGAGCAGAGATACATTTCAAATGAGCTCTTAAAATCCGCTTAATGCGTATGCCATACATGATTAGGCTGCCAATTCACCTGTCTGGATTTTCAAAGCGGTATGAAAAGTGAGAATTTTGCTTGCCAAAACTCAACAAAATTGTATTTTCACTGTTTAAAGTTTTAATGTTAACCACAAAAACGAAAACTATGTTAAAGAGATCAATTCTTGATGCACTGAATGAACAAATCCAAAAAGAAGGATATTCCGCAAACCTGTACCTGGCAATGGCATCCTGGGCAGAAACCGAAGGATACGATGGCATTACACAGTGGCTGTATGCACAGGCTCAGGAAGAAACCGAACACATGCTCAAAATTATTGGTTATGTAAACGAGCGCGGTGGCAAAGCCATCATTCCGGCTTTTGACAAACCCCCTGCAGAGTGGAACTCCATTCAGGAGATGTTTGATCAGGTGCTTGAACACGAAAAGTTTGTAACCGAAAGCATTCATTCCATCATACCCATCATTCAGAAAGAAAACGATTATGCAAGTCTGCGCTGGATACAGTGGTTTGTAGACGAGCAGATGGAAGAAGAATCATCCGTACAGGAAATCATTGATAAGCTTGAAATGCTGGGTGATAAAAACCTGTACATGTTCGACCGCGACATCATGGGCATGCGTGCCGAAGGCGGTGAAGAAGCATAACACAGACACAATCATATTACCATATAAAAAAGGGCATCGTTTAAGATGCTCTTTTTTTATGCCCGCCGGAAAACCACCTGCAAGTGCTGTCTCTGTGCAGCACAGCGCATGTTTTGATGCCACCACAGCACGAAAACGCCCACTTTTATTCGGAAATCGTTTGCTTTTTCAACATTTAATCACCAAATTTACAAAGCAAATGCATAAAAATGCATAAGGGGAACAAAAAAAGCAGGTGTAGCCAGGCAAACCGGCGATTCGGCAATTGAAATAACAATGAAGATTGAGAAAAACCAACCATATACAACGGTGATGGGAGGTGTTGTGGGGGAAAAGAGAGTGTATAAGGGAGTTCGTGCGTAATTAAAGTATCTCAACCATTTTACCACCTTCTACTATCTTTGTCAGGCATTTGACACATCTATTTTGAACGGCAGATTCCCCGATAACTTGAAATCTAACCAAGTTATTTAATTCGTGATATTCACCACATCCTAAGCAATTATAACTACGCACAACATTGTGTATAGCACATTGCTTAGTTTCTTCTTTTTTGATAAATAATTTCTTAATCCAATTCATATTTTTATCTATTTAAGTTTGTTTTTAATTCCGCAACGTGCCATACACTCGTCCGTTACCGCCAAGCCAAAGATACAAACTACGATAATGAAAATTTTGCTGCAAGGAAAGCATAAGAGGATTGGCCAGCCCACATTTGGCACATCCCTAAAATTCGCGAAGAGCCAAATTTTTGCCACCCCACACCATAGACAAAAACAGAATTTGTATCTTGTAAAATTGAAAGAACAGAATTTCTGGCTGCCCAAAAGGATACATCATAATGCTACTCTGCAAATGGTGGAACAGTCTCCCGGAAAAAAAGCAAAAAAAAGTCCCGTGGGTTACACAGGACTGTATAGCTTTTCAAATCCTTATCTATTAAAAAGCGTAACCAATGCTAAGGCCTCCATATAAGCTTGGCATGGTTAGAGGGAGCTTAAGTTTCACACGATCAGATTCGACTTCAACATCCATTTTGTCCCCGACAAGGAAGAATGTATCGGCTTCTGTATCAATTTCTTCTCCCCATTCCTCAAAGTCAGGATCATAACCTTCTGTTTGATCAATGGCTTCGATGGTGGCTGTCCAGCGCTCAACACCCAGGCCAAGAAATGTCCAGTCGATGGTGAAGTTATCACCAATAAGCCATTGGTAACCGAGAGCAACTCCACCGCCAAACCGGCTAAGGCTTCCCTCAAACAGGCCGTGACCTTTCATATTATATGTGCCATCACCCAGGGGGTCAGCATGCTCCTGTGCATCAGGCTCCATATCCTGGTATTGAGACTCTGTAATGTTGTCTTCGTACATTACGGATGTTTTCAAATTGTAAGACGTATAGCGTATGTACGGAGCCCAGTAAAAACCATCGGGGGCATTTTCCTTGGTGTAAAACCTGAATTCACCAGCGATATTAATCGAGCCAATCCGGTTGGTAAATGCTGATGTTCCGCCATATTCTGCTTCAACTTTAGCGGGATCATACAAATAGGATGGAATTGAATGAGGAATCATCCCGCCAAACCTTATCATAACGGATTGCTTGTCATTAAGAATGTGTTCGTAATTCAGGCGTAATGAAGCCGTTGTCAGGCTTGATAGTTCCAGTTTAAGGTTGTGTGTCTGGGCTTTCAGGTTCTTTCCTGCAAAAAGCACAATGATAGCCAGCAGCGCAATAATAAATACAGATCGTTTCATAACATTAAAAAAATTGGTTTGCTTCTCAAAAATAGTAATTTAAATTGTCAATAGCTTTGCAATTGCTTGCTTTTTGATAAAATTTGATTTTTGCATCTGATGTTATGACTGATACAAATATATCACTTGCTGTCTAACCTTTTGCTGTGATTGATTTTATATGAAAAATCCTGGTTCTTGAGCATCTTATTTATTGTTTCGCTTTTTTTTAAGCTGCAATCATGTATCTTTGCAGCGCAATGAAAAACCAAAAGAAGGTGAAAGAGTACGGACTGATTGGATACCCACTGGATCATGCGTTTTCAAAAACGTATTTTGAAAAGAAATTTGTTGATGAAAACATTGAGGATTGCAGGTATCATCTCTTTCCAATCAGTGAAATTCTGCGCTTGCCACGCCTTCTGAAATCTCATCCTAACTTGTTGGGTCTGAACGTTACCACACCTTATAAAGAGCTTGTTATTCCGTATCTTGATGATCTGGATCCGGTTGCATTGAGCATCGGTGCAGTGAATACCATTACCATCATGCCGGTTGACGGAAAACTTATTCTGAAAGGCTATAATACGGACGTTTCCGGTATGGAAAAAATGTTCGAAGGTCTCGACTTGCCCAAAAAAGCCCTTGTTTTCGGATCAGGAGGCTCTTCCCGTGCGGTACGGCATGCCCTTAAGCTTAAAGGCGTAACCTGTCTGACGGTTTCCCGTGATCCCATGTACGACGATCAGATCACCTATGAAGAAGTTAACAAGGAAGTGCTGATGTCGCACAAGCTGATTATCAACAGCACGCCGGTTGGCATGTATCCGAAAACCAACGCAAAACACAACATCCCATATGATTTTATTGGTGAGGATCATATCGCTATGGATCTGATATACAATCCGGAAAAAACCGAATTCCTGCAGGCATGTGAAGCACAGGGGGCAATGGTAAAAAATGGATTCGAAATGCTTACTGAGCAGGCTGATCAGGCATGGCGGATATGGGAGCGGGCCTACAAGCAGCTAAAACTGGTTGGTTCATCCCTTTAATAATTGAAAAATATATTCATCCTCAAAGCCATCCCTTGTTTTTAGCCAGTCTTTCTTTCTGCCACAACACGTAAAGCCTGCTGTTGTAAAAAGGTTTATACTGCTTTTATTGTTTTCCGCGATATTGCAATACATCTGATTTAGATTCAGAAAGTCAAACGCATATTTTTTTGCCAGTGACAATGCTTCAGAAGCAAATCCGTTTCCACGGTACTTTGCGCAGATCATAATTCCAATACCGGCCCGTTGATGAAACGGATCGAAATCAAAAAAATCAAGCATCCCTATGGCAGTATCATCATGAAGGGCAATCACAAACCGGATTTGACCGTGAACATAGATGCTTTCCTGAGCATGATCTATATACTGCTTTAAAAGATGCTTCGAATATGGCAACCGTGTGTTGGATAAATGCCATATGGAAGGATCGTTTTCGCACTCATAAAGCCATTCCAGATCGGATGGTTCCAGTGGCCGTAGTTTTACTTTATCGTGTGTTAGTTCCCCAGACATGGTAGTGAGCGTATTATGATGATGAAATCATTCATGGCTTTATAGTCTCTTGCGTAATTCAGATTGAGTCTGGCTTTTTCCTCATTGCTGAGTCTGGATTTTCGATAGGGCGAGGCTGTACTCAATATCCCGCTTTTGATGGCAGGAATGCGGTAATCATCCCGCTTATCGCTATCTGCATATCCCACCCAGCTTTTAAAACCAAGTAAAACCGCAATGGCATTTCGTATGATTCCCCAGGGTGATCCTGTGGTGATCATAAATACCGGAAAAAACAGGATGACCACCAGGCTGACAAAGACATCCATAATGCGTTTTTTACGTTTATTGTCTGCCGTGCTGATGGTATTGAGCTGCAGACTGTACAAATCCCCGGCTGTGTTGATGCTGTTGCTTCCGATTACGGAGATGCCGTCAGGGGAAGCGATTTTGTAAGCCGTTTTCATACCGGATAACGACAGCATGGTGGAAATGATATCCTGAGAGCTGATGTCTCTGGCACAAAATACAATTTCATCCACTTTATGGATTTTAATGATTTCCTCAAGTTGCCGCTTGCTGCCAAGGTAAAATCCATTGTCATGCTGATTATCAGGGCTAACGTATCCAACAATTTCAGGGGAAATATCTGATTGGGATATGAGCTCTTCCACGCGGTTGATTTCCGCTTTGCTTCCCAGTATAACCATCCGCTTTTTGCGACGCGAATAGATGTAAAATCCCGGCAGGTTCAGACTGGTACCGGCAAGTCGTACCAGCGGAACTGACAGTATAGCCCAGGCTGATCCCAGCAAAATCAGGGCACGGGAAAAGCGGTATGATTCCGGCAGTAGTGAATAGGCTACCAGAATAAAGAAAGAGCCGGCCACAATGCCCCGCAAGAGTTTCCACATGCGTGTGGGCTTGTCATATCCTCCGCTGAGGAAAATACTGATCAGCCATAACAGCACATAAGCCGGTACCACAACCTGCATAAAATAGTCAGGGTAGTATCCGGGATCACCAAATTTATAATTTTCCCATACCGGGGTGAGGATATAAAAGCCAAGAAAAATTAACAAGCCATCCAAAGCAGGAATGAACAACTTTTTTATAAAACGAACCAAAATTGCCAACGTAGCGCGAAAATATATAGCCAGGTTAATCAAAGAGGAGTACAGCCGTGCATTTTTTTGTGAAAAATGCTTTTCGGCAAAAATGATCATGGCCTGGTAAAAGATGCGCACGTAATTGATGCTACCCTTTTTTGTGCTTTCGCCCTTGTAATGAATGATCGTGGTCTCCGGGTAATATATGTTCCTGTAACCGGCTTTTTGTATGCGGTACGACAGGTCAATATCTTCTCCGTACATGAAAAAGGTTTCATCCAGCAAACCGGTTTTGTCCAGAGCTTCTTTTCGCAGCAGCATAAATGCTCCCGACAGGATGTCCACCTCGTGAGTTTTGTTTTTGTCCAGGTAGGTAAGGTGGTAGTGCCCGAATTTCTTTGAACCGGGGAAAAGTGCCGACAGACCAAAAATTTTAAAAAACGCTACTTTTGGTGTTGGTAATCCGCGTTTGCTTTCGGGCAGAAAGTGCCCCTTGCCGTCTATCATTTTAACGCCCAGTCCGCCGGCTTCAGGATGTTTATCCATATAGCCGGTAATCTTCCGAAATGAATCCTCTTCAACAACTGTATCGGGGTTGAGCAATAATATGTATTCCCCGGAAGCCTGCCGTATTGCCTGATTGTTGGCCCGGGAAAAGCCCAGGTTTTCCTTGTTGGCAATCAGGCTGACTTCCGGGAATTTTTCACGAATCATGTTGCATGAGCCGTCAACGGAATTATTGTCAACCACAAATATCTCGGCATCCATGCCCTGAGATGCTTTCAGAGCTGAATGCAGGCACTGTTCTAAAAAGTGCTTGACATTATAATTGACAATAATAACCGACAGCTTTGCCATATGCATTTACATGTTTTCGCGTATCAGGTCGGCCAGTTTTTTCACACCTTCCTTGTTTTGTTCCAGAGTAGGGAAACTGAAATTCAGGCGCATGGTGTTTTGTCCTTTTCCATTGCAATGGAAAACGCTTCCCAGCACGTAAGCCACTTTTTTCTCAATGGCTTTTTCAAAGATCGCTTCAGCATCCATATGGTCGGGCAGATACAGAAAGAGGAACAGTCCACCTTCGGGTTCGGTCCAGCTTACGCCATCGGGCATGTGATTTCTGAACCCTTCCAGCATGGTATCCCGCTTGATGCGGTATGCATTGATGGTTTCTTTCAGATTTTTCTCCAGCAGGTTTTTCTCCATATAACGGGCGGCTATCATCTGCACGAAAGGTGGCGTACAAAGGTCTGCAGCCTGTTTGGCAATAACAAACTTGTCAGCAATTTCAGGAGCGGCCATTACCCAGCCAATGCGGAAGCCCGGGGCCAGAATTTTTGAGAACGTTCCCAGCGTAATAACGTGACCGGTGCCATCCATTTGGTACAGCATGGGTTGAGCTTTACCGTCAAAGCGAAGTTCGCGATAAGGAGAATCTTCTACGATAAGCACATCGTATTTATGAGCCAGATCAAGAATTTCACGACGCCGGAATTCGGGCATGGTGATGCCTGCCGGGTTTTGAAAATCCGGTATGATGTAGATGAATTTGGGTTTTTCGCCGGCATTTTTCATAGCTTTAAGTTTTGCTTCCAGCATATCGCTTCGCATGCCATGCTCGTCAAATTCAATGCCTTCCAACTGAGCGCCGTACGTTCTGAAAGCACTGAGGCCGCCGAGGTAGGATGGAAGGCCGCAAATGACTTTATCGCCACGGTTGATGAAAATTTTCCCGAGTAAATCGAGCCCCTGTTGGGATGATGTGGTAATGATCAGATTGTCAAGTTCAACATCCAGACCTTCTGCTTTGTAACGTTTCAGCAGCTCTTCGCGCAGTGGGACAAAGCCTTCTGTGGTGCCGTACTGCAGTGCTGCTGTACCTTTTTCCTGAATTACTTCCTGAGTAACTTCTGCAATGTCATTTACCGGAAAACTTTCCGGAGCGGGCAGTCCGCCGGCAAAGGATATGATATCAGGTTGCTGCGTAAGTTTTAGAATTTCACGTATGGCAGAGCGTTTCATGCCCTGAGCGCTTTCTGAAAAAATTGAATTTAAATCGCTTATCATATGGTTTCTGTTTTTATTTTGTTTGTCAAAGTTAACATTATTGTTTTTCTCTAGGCGCTTGTTCCTTCAGAATTAAATCTGGTTCGGTTTGCGATGGATTTTCCCAGGGTAACTTCATCTGCATACTGCAGCTCATCTCCAATGGCTACACCACGGGCAATGCTGGTGATGTTCAGGTCGAAATCGGCCATTTTGCGATACAGGTAAAAGGCGGTTGTGTCGCCTTCCATGGTGGTGGGCAAAGCAAGGATGATCTCCTCAATGCCACCGGCTGCTACCCGTTCACGAAGGCTGTCAATGTTCAGGTCGCCGGGGCCAAGGCCGTCCATAGGGGAGATGATGCCACCCAGTACATGATAAACACCCCGGAATTGCCCCGTGTTTTCTATGGCCATCACGTCCCGTACATTTTCCACAACGCATACAGTGCTATGGTCACGCTTGTGATCAGCGCAGATATTGCATTTCTGTTCGTCGGAAATGTTGTGGCATACTTCACAAAACTGAAGGTCCTGCCCGAGTTTGTGTAATGCCTGGCTGAATTTTTCGATCTCTTCTTTGTCCTGATTCAGCAAATGCAGCACCAGACGTAAAGCTGTGCGCTTTCCGATTCCGGGAAGTTTGCTGAATTCGTTTACCGCTTCTTCGAGCAAAGCAGAAGGGTAATTTGCCATCTCCATAATCGTTCCTCCTTAATAACAAAGATGGCGGATTATTTTAAAATCTGCAAATGAAAAGCTAATGCACAAGCAGTTTTCGTGTAAAACTGCCTGCCCCGGCCTGCTCAATTATTACGTAATACATTCCGGAAGGCAGTTTGGTAATGTCCAGGCTGTTTTTGCCCTCTGCAACCGGTTTTTCCAGAACCGATTTTCCCAGTGCATTCATGATCTTAACACGTCCGGATTTGTTAAGCTCAATGTTTAGCATATTCCGGGCCGGGTTTGGATACAGGCTAATGGTATTGTCATACGGGGAAACGTTTGATTCCGTCATTTCCCAGCCTGTGATTTCAATATCATCAATTGCCACGGCTTCACCTCCACCCAGGGTAATGGTGAAATCAACAGGGTTAGCACCGTGTAACCCTTCAGGGATGACCGTGTCAAATGTCGTCCAGCTATCCTCAGCAGAAAGGCTTTCCGATAAGGTGAAACTGGTGCTTCCATCATTAAGATTAAGGCTTAATATGCTGCCACCCCACCCAAGGGTTGATGTTTTATAATACCGGAAACTGATTCTGATGGAATCCATATAACTGAAATCAAGGCTGCCGCTTACGGTGGCATCAAAATATCCACCGCAAGGGGATTCCGGATTTACACCCAGGTAGTAGCTTGTGTTTTCAGCACTCATCATATCCACATTGGCCGAATTATAATCGGATGCATTTCCCCTGGTGGCATAACCGCAGGGCGACGGACCTTCACCAAGTTCAGATTCCCCGCTGTTAAGCAGGCTGGTTACTGGTGAGGTTTCAAAATCTTCAGAAAACAAACTGTTTTGTGAATACAGCAAGCTGCTGGACGCAAACAGGACAATACATACCAAAATTGCTTGTGCGGCTTTGTGCATAACGTTTTGATTTATGGTTTATTATCAATACGTTTCGCAGATGAAAAGGTTGCGTTGATTTGTAATAAATAACAACATGATGTAAACAGATTGTCAGCGTTTTGAAATTATGGAAGAGAATGCTACATTTGCTGTTCTCATTTGATATGAGCTAACTTTGTTAGAGATTCGTTCACTGAGTTAACATCATAAAAATCATCAACATTATGAAAAGAGAAGATATACCGAAGGATATCCTTCCCGGTGTCATAAACCAGAAAACATGGTTGAGCGGTGGAGAGTTTAAAACCTGGAATGGTGAATTTCAGGAAGTGAATTCGCCCGTTCAATGCGATGACCACAATAAACCGTATCATCTGGGGTCGTACCCTAGACTCTCTGGCAAAGAAGCCATGGATGCTCTTGCTGCTGCAGAGGCTGCATACGATCATGGCCGTGGCGAATGGCCCGTAATGGGTGTGGAGAAACGTACCGAAATCATGAGCCGTTTTATGCTCAAAATGGCGGAAAAACGCGATGAAGTGGTGAAAATCCTCATGTGGGAGATTGGTAAATCGCTGAAAGATTCTGAAAAGGAGTTTGACAGAACCCTGCAATACATCCGTGACACCATTGATACATACAAAGACCTGGATCGTGATACCAGCCGCCTGAAACTGGAAGAAGGCATTATTGCACAAATCCGTCGTGCACCCCTGGGTATTGTATTGTGTATGGGTCCATATAATTATCCTTTGAACGAAACCTTTGCCACACTGATACCAGCTCTCATTATGGGCAATACGGTAATTTTCAAACCACCCAGGGTAGGAGTGCTCCTGTTTGAACCTTTGCTTGAATTGCTCAGGGATTGTTTTCCAAAAGGTGTGGTAAATACCATTTACGGGAAAGGAACCGAAGTTGTCACACCCATTGTGGAAAGCGGTAAAATCAATTCGCTGGCCTTTATCGGCAGCAGCCGTATTGCAGATACCATCAAAGTACAGCACCCAAAACCACATCGCATGCGTACCATTCTCGGCCTGGAAGCTAAAAATGCAGCCATTGTGATGGATGATGCCGATCTGGAAAAAAGTGTCCCTGAAATTGTTGCAGGAGCCTTGTCGTATAACGGACAGCGCTGTACTGCCCTCAAGATGATTTATGTGCATAAAAGCATACGTGAACGCTTTATGGAGCTGTTTGTCAAAGCTGTTGACAGCCTGAAAGTTGGCATGCCCTGGGAAGATGACGTGAAAATCACCCCGCTGCCTGAACCCGGCAAAACGGATTACATGTCCGGACTGGTTGAAGATGCCAAAGCACATGGAGCAGAACTGATGAATCCCGACCACGGTGGTAAAGTGATCAACCAGATATTTACACCGGCAATCATGTTCCCTGTGACAAAAGACATGAAACTGTATCATGAGGAACAGTTTGGTCCTGTAATTCCCGTTGCCGAATTTGAAAGCATTGCAGAACCCCTGCAGTACATCATTGATTCAAAATACGGC
>CAYQMB010000069.1:0-15253 GCA_964418565.1 uncultured Bacteroidales bacterium
CCATATTGATACGATTCGTACCAGTACCGCCGTCAGACCAATTGTAGTCAAGGCTGCCTGTGCCGCCAGTAACGGTGATTTGCATTTCGCCATCGTTGGCATTAAAGCAAGACAGGTTTTGTGATGATGATGAAGTTACTACCAACTCAGCGGGTTCTGAAATCGTATAGGTTTCGGATGTCTCACAGCCGTTGGCATCGGTTACCGTGATGCCGTAGTTTCCGGCACAAAGGTTTTCATTCAGGTTATTGGCGCCCCAAGAGTATGTATAAGGCATGGTACCACCCTCTGCGTCTACTTCTGCCCAGCCCTCACAGGCCTGGTAGCAGCGATCGTCCTCGGTTGTCAGCGTATGCGTTAGTTCTTCCGGGTTGATCAGCGTTTGCACAGTATCGCCGCTCAGGCAACCGTTTTCTTCAACCGAAAGTGTGATTTCATGCAGGCCGGCATCATTCCAGTACACTTCAATGGGTCCCTGCCCGGTTCCGTTCTGAATGCCACCGTCAAAACCCCATGTGTAGCTTGCTGCTGCAGAGGCATTGCCTTCGTATTCGATGATGGTTGTATCACCGTAACAGAGGATCGGGGTTTTGCTAAACTGTGCGTTGGGTGTTTGATAGAATGTAATATCCACAGTTGCCGTATCGCAACATGCAGGTGTAATATTTTGTTCCACAAGCTGGAAGGTATAAGTTCCCCATGTATCAACGCTTACGGTTGGATCGGTACTGGTTTCAGTACCACCAAAATCAGCAATACCCGGTCCGCTAATCATACTCCATTCCACCGTATTAATGGCAGTATCCAGAGTGGTATGCAAGGTATAAGTATCAGAACACACTTCATCATCGGGTCCGGCATCTGCTACCGGTGTAGTACAGCATTCAGCAGCAGTATCAGCCCGCACATGCACTGAAAAGGTGGTATCGTGTGTACATCCAAAATCATCAACAGCATGCAGAACATAATCAAGGTCGCCGGAGGTTGAAGGTTGAGCAAGAGCATCTCCTGCAATATCCTCAATGATATTTTCACCAGTCCAGTATACATCGGTATTGACATCGGTGTAAGTGGTATCGTATTCATTCTCATAAGACCAAAGGTCATCAGGAATAAGGTCCGGGTTAATGTACAGTTGCCAGCTAAAAATGTAACCATTATCAATAGTGAGGTTATCAAGCACATGGATTGTCCATGTCCCGTTCAGCGGGCAACCAACAAGGTTTGAAAAGGATTCCAGTGGTTCATAATCACCGGAAGGTAATGAGTTACCGCCACCCGGGCAGTTATCTTCCCAGGTACCGTTTGAGGTGGTTTCTGTCCAGCAATAATCGTAACCTACACCCGGATTTGGTGAAGAATCTCCATCTGTAGCCTCTCCAAGCCATCCTAAGCCACATGCCTGCTCAAACAACATGGTTTCTTGTCCATTCGGGCATTCAATCCAGATATCAAGGT
Source organism: uncultured Bacteroidales bacterium (assembly GCA_964418565.1). Classification (GTDB taxonomy): domain Bacteria; phylum Bacteroidota; class Bacteroidia; order Bacteroidales; family ML635J-15; genus JAQIBY01. The sequence goes on from CAYQMB010000069.1 coordinate 1,459, forward strand.
CACCCATGTAAGAGTGTTCCATATTGGCACAAATGGCAAACAAATCGCTGGCATCATCAAGTGTCTGGCCGGGATCAAAAACGGTGTAATTAATATCTGATGTATATTCCACGCCACTACCATCCGGAAGGTAAGACGTATCCGCTACCTCGGTTTGTACCGGAATACTCCACTCTATGGGAGTAACATACCCATATCCTTCTAGGTTAACAATATCTTCCGGACAGACTGTATCTTCAAGTATACCGGCACCAGCAAAGATCGGTGTCAGTGAGGTACGCACCCTTAATTGTGCAAAGTTTTGGTTTTCGCAGCCGTTTACATCGGTAGCCGTAACGGTGATAAAATAACCACCCTCTTCATCAAAGGTGTAGCTAAAGTCTGTCATACCATCACCTTCATACACTTCGTTGTTATCCCCATCATAAATTTCCCATACAAAATGCGTATTGGCTTCGGTCTGGTTGTATTCTGTGTTGTTGTTTGGAAAATTGGCTTCAATGCTAAAGTCTACAGATTCACCCTGGCAAAGGTCAATCCACATGGAGTCGGTATTGGTAATTGGCGGGTCAGTTGATTCCCAGTCAATGGTAAAATCCTGACAGTTGGCAAAACAGGAAATTTCAGCCTCCCAACCGGGGTCTGTAACTGAGCCATCTGAACTAAATGTCAGTGTTAAACAGTTACCTGAAGCTGTAACAGTCTGGCCCTGCAAATCATTTCCATCATATACACCTAATACCGGATTTCCGGTATTGGGACCATCATAAATCGTCAGATCATCAAACCCACTTTCGGTTTCAAACGATGTGAAGGTCATCTCCACCGGTGCAGAATTATCAGAACAAATGGTGATGGTTTCCGTTTCGTTGCTGCTGTAATTACCGCTGGCACCACCTGAATCGTAAAGGGTTCCGCTACAGGTATTCACTGTTCCTCCGTCTGTAATCTCATAAGTTTGCGCATTGACACTCAGGCCTGCAAACCCCAGAATAATTGTTGCAACTAATAATTTTATCTTATTCATAATTACGGCTTTCATTAAACATTTCTGCTAATTTCTTACTGGATGGAATGATAAGAACGGTATTGGTATTTCCGATCCGGTAGTAATTGGCTTTATCAACTGCACGATCGTATTGGTACATATACAGGTTAAAACCTTCCTGCTCAATATCATTTACGATGGCACCTGCTGTTTTATTCTGATAATCGAAGGTTCTTAATTGTGGCAGGTCCAGAACTTTATCATCCGGCATCTGAGTGAATTCGTAGCCATAATTCAGTTCAAAGTTTTTCAATTCAAGAATAGAAGGAGCATTTTCCATCCAATTCTGAATTCGATCGCTTGAGTAACGTGTGCTTAGTCTGGGATCAGGTTGCACCGGATTTTGTGCTACCAATATTCCGGAAATCAGTAAACCAAGTACTATGCTTATCAATTTTTTCATACGTGTATGTTTTCTATTTCAATTAAATGACGTAATAACATCAGTAAGGTTGTCTTATTTGCCGTAAAAATAATAAAAAAACAGGAGAATAATCCACCCACCATAAACGCTATAAGGCGTAGTGGATTTGTCTGTAACAAAAAAAGCCACCCACTAAGTAGCGGACAGCTTTTTTTTTGGTGTATATAAGTATTATAAATCTTCCGTTCTTTCCTGAGCTGAGTAGTTGATTTTCAAGGCACTGGCTTTACGCAGCTCCTGTTTAATATCAGTAACAATGCCCATTTTTGTATTCTCATGAACTTTGAGGGAGGTTGTCATATAGGGAATTTCATCTTCGTCACGTTCTTCACGCTCGGCAATAATGTATTCCCGGATATCATTAACATCGGCAAAGGAAGCGTTTAGCTGTATGCGCGGTTCTGTACCGTACATAGCCTGGAATGCCCGTTTTGGTTTTCCAACATAAATATAGGAAACCAGGGATTTTTTTTCCAGTTTCTTGATTTCGGTAGCTTCCGGCAGAGCGTTTGCAGGCACCTGTACTTTAAGTTCAACTTCTCTCATTGTTGTTGCAACCATGAAAAAGAAGAGAAGCATGAAAACGATATCAGGCAGTGAAGCTGTACTAATTGCCGGAGCGGATTTCTTTTTCTTTTGCTTAATAACAGCCATATTATTTACCTCCTATATTTTTGGGTTCGGCTTCTGAAATTCGCTGGGGATACATTTTCTTGATCCCTTCCAGTTCTTCATCGTTAAGATCTTCCATATCTTTCCCGAATTCCTGGTAAGCAAGGTCTTCACGAATTTCATTATATGCCGCAACCAGTTCGTTTTGAACCTGGATGTATTTTCCGTAAGAGGTTCCCCTGTCATTTTGAAGGGAAATCACTCCTTTGGGGACCTGCATTGTGCGGCCGAAGGCCTCAATGTATTTTGGTTCCTTTTCAGGCAGATCTTTAGCGTTGCTTTCATTCAGGATAAATTCCTTAGCATCGTTTTTCAGATCTCTGATTTCCATCAATTCGCCCTGTACAAGAAGTTGGTCTTTTTTATTGATAAGGACGATAAAGATATTTCGCTCCTTAATTTTCACATCTTCTTGCTCTTCGAGCATTTCCTCATCGGGCATTGGAGGCAACTTACGTGCGATACCAGTATCCACATCCATTGTAGTTGTTACAAGGAAGAAAATCAGGAGGAGGAAGGCGATATCCGCCATTGATCCTCCATTTATTTCCGGTGTTTCGCGTCTAGGCATAATTTTCAGTTTTAAAAATTCAGGTGCCCCTGAAAACGGGGTCACCGGTCAAATTTATCTCCAGATTTTAGAAACCTCAGTGTACAGTATTCCTACGATAGCAAGACCGAAGAAAAGATACATAATCTGAAGACCTCCACCAACCCTTTTGGATATGGTATTGGTTACTTCGAAATCGAGGTTTTCGAGGGATGGTGCATTGGGCACCACACTGCTGGCCAAAGCAAAGCCGACAATGATAACCAGTGCGATAATTCCCACAGAGATAAGGTTTGTAATAAGCCCTTTCCGGCTTTCGAGCATGGTTTTTATGAATTTCACCAATCCACTGATCACCGCGATAGCGGCTACAACAATCAGCAGTCCTATGGCAAAATTCAGCACAGTACCTCCCCAGGTATCGGCAATTTCACCGACCCGTTCGACTTTCACTTCGCTGGGAAGGTTTTCAGCCTGAGCAAGCTCATTTTCGAGGCGGTTTGACTGGTTCTTACTGACAAAGAACAATATTGCCAGAATAGCCCCCGCAGCGAAAACGGCTATTGATACATATTTAAAAATTTTGTTCAACATAAAGCTTATGCGTTTTTATTCTTGTATTCAGTTAAGATGTCAACGAGTGTAATGGAAGAATCTTCCATATCATTGACGATAGCATCGATTTTAGAAACGATGTAATTGTAGAATACCTGCAGTATAACAGCCACGATCAAACCGGAAACGGTTGTAATCAAGGCAACTTTAATACCACCTGCAACGAGAGACGGGTTAATATCACCAGCGGCTTCAATGGCATCGAAGGCACCGATCATACCGATTACCGTACCCATAAAACCAAGCATTGGTGCAATGGCAATAAAGAGGGCAATCCATGTAAGGTTTCTTTCAAGCAGACCCATCTGTACGGATCCGTAAGAAACAACGGATTTTTCTACCACTTCGATTCCGGCATCGTAACGATCAAGCCCCTGATAGAAGATGCTTGCAACCGGTCCACGGGTATTGCGGCATACATCTTTTGCAGCTTCAATACCACTTTCATTAAGTGCTTCTTCAACTTTTCTGAGAAGCTTGTCGGTGTTAGTTGATGCAAGGTTCAGGTAAATGATACGTTCGAAAGCGATAGCCAGACCGAGGATCAGAGCCACAAGCACAAAACCCATAAAGGTAGGACCACCTTCGATGAATTTAATTTTAATCTGCTGGTGCAATTGTGACAAGCCTTCTTCTTCGGGTTCCTGACTTTCGTCGGTTTCTTCTTCAGGCTGTGCAGCAGGTTCTTCCTGTTGAGCGGCCTGAGTTGTGTCTTCCACCTGTTCAGTTGTATCATTCTGAACATCGCTGGATTCATCCTGAGCAATGACTGAAGTGTTAACTCCAAAGGTAAGCATTGCTGCTACTGTAAGTAATGCTAAAAACTTTTTCATGGTTAATAAAACATTTAATGTTACTTATTTTCTATTTTTCAAATTCAACTTCTTTCTAAAAATGCGGAGAGGAAGGGATTCGAACCCCCGATACAGGATTACCGTATACACGCTTTCCAGGCGTGCGCCTTAAGCCGCTCGGCCACCTCTCCAATGCTTCTTATCAAACAACTTTTGTCAGCCAATTTTGGCGCTGCAAATTATAAAAATATTTCGATCCCAAAAAATTAATAGCTCATAAAATGCAATCTGCTCACCATTTTTGCAAATTAAAGCAGGTTTGGGCTGCTGTGCTTGTTTTCTCACCGATTTCCTTCACACTCATATCATGTATTTCCGCCAGTTTTTTGGCAACATGGGTTAATAAAGCCGGTTCGTTGCGTTTTCCTCTGAACGGATGCGGTGCCAGATAAGGTGCATCGGTTTCAAGCACAAAATTTTCCGGATCAAAATGCCTGAGAACGTTGGGGAGTTTACTGTTTTTGAAGGTCACAACACCTCCTACTCCAATCAGAAATCCTGTATTAATAACTTCCCGAGCCTGCAAAATGTTGCCTGAGAAACAATGAAAAATTCCTTTTGGGGGGTTTTTCATGGATTGCAACAGGTTAAGCACCTGATCTGTAGCATCCCGTGAATGTATGGAAACAGGAAGGTTAAGCTCTGCAGCCCACTGACATTGTTTCACAAACGCATCTTCCTGTTGCCGGCGAAACGTTTTATCCCAATACAAATCCATACCAATCTCACCCACACCAACAAAATTTCCGGTTTCAAGGTATTCGTGTATTCTGTCAAGATGACGGATATAATGTTCATCCACTGAACCGGGATGCAAGCCCATCATTGAGTGAATCCTGCCGGGATATGATGCTGCAAAATGCAACATATCCGGGATGGAATCCACATCAATGTTTGGTAAAATCATTTTGTTAACTCCGGCATTATCAGCCCGAAACATAACACTTCCGGCATCCTGCTTAAAGTGGGGCAGGTAAATATGGGTATGCGTATCAATAAACATGCTGCAAAAATAACATTAATGTCCGGTAGTGAAAATTGAAATGCTTACCAGAATAACAAACAAAAAGCTGCCCGGTAAGGAGCAGCTTTTTGATATGGTGAGCTAAGCTATTTTAAACAATACCCTGAGCAATCATCGCATCGGCAACTTTTACAAAACCACCAATGTTAGCTCCTTTAACGTAATCAATATGTCCGTCAGATTCTTTTCCGTATTTAACACACTGATCATGGATATCTTTCATGATTTCCTGAAGTTTGTTATCCACATCTTCGAAAGTCCAGCTAAGGCGCATTGAATTCTGTGTCATCTCAAGACCAGAAACGGCAACACCACCCGCATTAGCGGCTTTACCCGGAGCGAAAAGAATTTTCTTATCGCCGAATACCTCAATGGCTTCGGGAGTACAAGGCATGTTTGCACCTTCAGCTACTGCAATACAACCGTTTTCAACGAGGATTTTTGCATCTTCTTCCATCAGTTCGTTTTGCGTAGCACAAGGCAGTGCAACATCTACTTTCTGTTCCCACGGGCGTTTGCCGGGATAGAAGGTAGCTGAGCTAAAACGTTCTGCGTAAGGTGCAACAATGTCTTCATTGGTAGCACGCAGCTCAAGCATATAGTTGAATTTTTCTTCGGTATCGATACCTTCGGGGTCGTGAATATAACCATCAGGACCGGAGAGTGTAACAACTTTACCACCCAGCTCGGTTACTTTCTGACAAGCACCCCATGCAACATTACCAAAACCAGAAACAGCGACAATTTTGTCTTTCAGGTCTTTATCCTGTGTTTTGAGCATATTGTTGGCAAAATAAACAGCGCCAAAGCCGGTAGCTTCAGGACGGCCAATGGATCCACCCCATTCGCGGCCTTTACCGGTTAATACGCCGGTAAATTCATTTCTCAGGCGTTTGTACTGACCAAACATGTAACCAATTTCGCGGCCACCTACGCCAATATCACCGGCAGGTACATCGGTATTTGCGCCAATGTGACGGAAGAGCTCAGACATAAAGCTCTGGCAGAAACGCATAATTTCTCCGTCTGATTTTCCTTTCGGGTTGAAATCAGAACCACCTTTACCACCGCCCATAGGCAGGGTAGTCAGTGAGTTTTTAAAAATCTGTTCGAAACCCAGAAATTTCAGGATTGAAAGCGTTACGCTGGGGTGAAAACGCAATCCACCTTTGTATGGGCCAATAGCAGAGTTAAACTCAATACGATAACCACGGTTAACCTGAGCTTTGCCATCATCATCCATCCACGGAACACGAAACATAATAACACGTTCGGGCTCTACCATGCGTTCAAGAATCTTTGATTCTTTGTACTTCGGATTCTCTTCGATAAACGGAATCAGTTTCTCAGCTACTTCGTGAACTGCCTGGATAAATTCGGGCTGTGCCGGATTAGCAGCAGCTACTTTATCCATAAACTCCTTAATTTTTGTTTCCATAATTCTTAGTTCCTGTTATTAAAAAATAAATGACTTAAACATCTTTACATAAACAAATGTAGTGAATGATTATTATTTTCCGAATTTTTATAAAAATTTTCGCATCCCCGACCACACTCTTAATTGACTGATATACTGACACTTTTGGCAACTTATTTTGTGTTTTATAACATTTTATGACTAATATCAATATTTCATCATGAATTCATGGCATAAATTTTCCCGGGCAAGGCGTTAATTACTGATTTTATCTCCAGCCCCAACAAGGCAGTAGACAAATCCGCAATGTTTAAACCACTCAATTTCAACAACTGATCTGTATCGCAATAGTCCTTATCTTTCAGTACATCAAGAACAATTTTTTCATTTTCTTCAAATTGCAGATTAAATTCAATGGCTGCTTGCTTTTCCTCTGAACTTTTTCGTGTCTTTCGCCAGTTCATTATGTACAACACATCGTCAACAGATTCGGTCAATGCAGCTCTGTTGGTTTTAATCAGGTGATTGCATCCCTTTGATTTGCTGTCGTTTATTCTACCCGGGAAAGCGAAAACATCACGGTTATACGAAGTGGCAATATCGGCGGTAACCATAGCGCCACCTTTCTTTGCAGACTCAACAATGATGGTTGCATCTGAGAGGCCGGCGATAATGCGGTTTCTTCTCACGAAATGCTTAGAGTCGCGGGGGGCATGCGATGGGAATTCACTCACAAGACAACCGCCTTTGTCGATAATTGCTTTGGCCACCGGACGGTGCATCGCCGGATAAATAATATCAAAACCGTGACCCAGGATAGCCCAGGTATTAAGGCCATGTTCCAGGGCTGATCTGTGAGCGGTAACATCAATGCCGTAAGCCAGCCCGCTGACAATGAGCGGAGACAGGTTGTTATTTTTAAATCCTTGAATCAGGTTTTCAGTGATATCCACACCGCGCTGGCTGGATTTACGTGTACCAACCACAGCCACAGACTTATCCGGAAAGGCAGAAAAATCGCCAATATAAAACAACACCAAAGGTGCATCTGCACATGCTCTGAGTTTGTCAGGGTAGATATCATCACCAATATCCACCATATGCACATCGTTGGCTTCCATAAATTTGATTTCTGCCCTGGCTTTTTCGAGGCATGCCTGCCTGTTTTTCAGAATAATTGAAGTGAGTTGATCACCAATGCCATAGGTTCGTTTCAGGTGTGTCCCTTTCAACCTGAAGATGGCTTCATTATCCCCGAACATTTTCTGCAGATTGCGTGTAGTCACAGGGCCAACGCCCGGTAACAAACTAAGTGCTATCTGATATATTTCTTTTGATCCCATAGGATTTGTTAAAATACATACCTGCCTGTCAAAGCAACGCCCGACCAATAAACCACATCGGGATGCAAATTTAATGCCGGCCGGACATCAAAGGATAAATTTACAGGAAATTCTTCAAAATCATAATTTATTCCCAAAAGAATATCCACACCTGCAATAAAATGCGTCACCTGTTGGTCATCATAACTATCAAACCAGGCGGTATTTTTATATCCCTCAAATTGTCCGGTATGTCCACCAAGCCCAAAAATCAATTTTAGCTTCTCATTGTTAAGAAACTCCCCCGGCTGATACTGAGCAAAAGCAAAAGCAACCGGATCCCACCGGTAAAAACCTGCAATAAGTTCTGCAGAAAAGCCATGCGTAAAATAATGTTGATATGAAACCGCCTGCACCATTCCAAGGCGAAGCCCAATAGCATTTTTATTTTGACAAAAGGCAACTGACAAAAGGCACAAAAACAGGGAAATCAGCAGTAGTTTTTTTCTCATTGAGCACTTAACTTATCCAGGACATCAAGCATATCTCTGCGCTCCGATTTTTTCAGACTGGTGATAGCAACAGGCGGGTATTTGGATAATCCTTTTTCGGTACGCTGATACAAAATAATGGATGTACGCAAACCCAGTTTTGATCGAAATATTTTATAGGAAACAAACTGGCTTTTGGGAATTTCAATGGCGTAATTGGAATACAACAATGGCTGGGATCCCATGTATCTCAGTATAAGTTTTGAGCCGTCGCTGTTAAAATAAATGTAATTGTATCCCCGGAGGAAGAAAAATATTAACGTTAGGACAAAAAAGACAGACCAGTACAGCTCAAACCGGTGAGTTTCTGACCAATGAAATATCACGGCCAGCACCAGTATAACCAAATACAACAAAACAAACATCATAAAACTCATCCGCAATCGAGCTGAAAATTCCTTATTGTTTATTACCATGATTTCCCTGTTTTCTTCGTTTCAATTCGTTTGTTATTTCCTTGTATTCATTATCGGCCTGATCTTCTACTGCTGAGTTTTCTTCGGCCCTGCGCATTAAATAAGGCATCACCTGTTTAACCGGCCCGTAAGGGAGGTATTTTGCCACGTTGTATGATTCACTGGCAAGGTTAAAACTCAGATCATCGCTCATACCATATAACTGAGCAAAATAAACGTTTTTATCTGTATTATCCAAGCCCTTTTCTTTCATTAACTGCTTCAGCAGATCACAGGATTGTTTGTTATGCGTACCATTAAATACGGCAACACGGTCAAAATGTTGCATGCATAAACGCAACGCATCGTTATAAGCATTATCCGTACCTTCCTTATCGGGATAAACGGGAGATTGTTGTCCCTGAGCAGCTGCAATTTCCCGTTCCTTCTCAAGGTAGGCTCCCCGCACAAGTTTGATCCCGAGGGAATAGTTGCCTTTTTCAGCATCCTGAATTAGTCTTTTCAGGTAATCCAGGCGGTCTGTACGGTACATTTGCAGTGTCTGGTACACAATGGGCTCAGCTTTATTAAATATACGCATGCCTTTTTCCACGATGTGATCAATAATATCCTGGAAAGCTACATCTTCAGCATCCACAAGCAAAGGAACATGCTGGTCATGCGCAAGCTTAAACAACATGCACATGCGTTTTTCAAAGGCCCGGGTTTCACGATCAAGTTCCGGCTTATTTTCCTGTTTCAAAACCCATTCGTAAGTCAGAGCACTGGGCTTAAATACTGCAAAGGGAATATTTTGATTTTCTGAGGCATTATATATTGTACGTCGTGTTTCAATCAAGGCATGCCTGAATCCCTTTTCATCTTTACCTCCCTCCACTGAATAATCCAGGATGGATTGCACACCATAGACGGCCATGCGTTCAATCACATCATTGCTTTTTTCAATGGATACCCCCCCGACAAAATGGCCGTAAACGGTTTTTTTGAGAATAAACCCCACCGGCAAATTAAGCTTTAGGGCAATTTTTAGCAATTGCTGCAAAGCATTGGCAATACCAGGATATTTAAATATCCAGAAAATAAAGCGCGCTCTTTTCAGTTCAGAGGATGTTTTATATGCAAAGGGTTTATTGTCAGTTTGATTCATAAAGTGTATGTTTGTAAAAATAAAACAAGAAAATGTTCTTTAGGTTGAAAAAAATTAGTATTTTAGTGTTTTAAGAAAAAAATAAAGAAAATATTTGTGTTTTTTCTTAAAATAAAGGTACTTTTGTGTGATTAGATTTTAGAACAGAATCGAGAATAAACCTGATATCAGATGAACAAAAAAAGATCTACAACCCTGCTGGTTTTATTAAGTGTTATCGTATTCCCCTTACTCACAGGCTGTTTTGGAGTAGGCGAGGATGATCCTTTTATTTCCTTAAGAACCCGTAAAGCCCGCCTGGTAGGTGAATGGGACATTAACACTTACAAAAAAGACGTTATCCAGAATATTGATGATGTGGAGCGGATAAAAGTAGTAACTACCGTTGATGGTGAAGATTACGAAAAAGTAAAGACATGGCTTGGTACAGAAAGAGATACTGTAATTGAAGCAGTTGTACTCGACTATGAGATCATGTTTGACAAAAACGGTTATTTCGATTATCTCTTTGAGTATGAAATATCCGTGGAAATCACAAATCAGGCTACCCTTCAAACCACAAGAATCACCGAAACCATCAAAAATGAAATGAACGGTACCTGGAATTTTCTTGCCGGTATTGATGATTATTCCAACAAAGAAAGGCTTTCACTGGTTATCCTTGACGAAACCAATTCACATGTTACGGTTACCCAGATATCCAGTGAGGATCAGCAAGGTGAACCGGAAGAAACAACCGAACGTGAAGTTATTGTTAACAGTTACGCCAACGGTGAAATGAGCACAATCTGGGAAATTGACATGCTGAAATACCAGGAAGTCAACCTTTACCAGGACATTAACACAGTTTCTGTGGTAACTGACTCAGCAAACAATGCTGTTGCTCTGACGGAAGTTGGTTATCAGCAACAAGGCCTTATAAGAACAAGCAAAGATGCCGACGCTGAACCTGAAAACTAGGTTTACATTAAATGACATTCATAAAGCCGGATTTTTTCAGAATCCGGCTTTTTTTTACCATTTTTGAATTACCGGAGGATTGATTTAAGCTTTAGCCTAATGTTTTCTATAGACTGGCTGTCATCATGCAACCATGCGCCGCAGTGCCTTTTGCTGTAATCAGACACTGTCATTTTAGCTTTTTGCTGAAATACCGTAAAGGCATATCTCTGTTCAAAATACCATCCAAGGTACTCTTGTTCCGTTTGTCCCGGGGTGGGAATAAGTATGGCTTTGCGTTTAATGGCATGCAAATCCATCAAACTTGTGTAACCAGACCTTAAAATCAGCACAGGGACATGCATCATAAGGTACTTCAGTTCTGCTCGACGCATGTGGCTGATAATCCGGATATTGTTATCCCTGTTATCGTATTTTTTGTGAGGCTGACCAGCGACAATCCACAATTCCCGTGAATCATTCCTGAAAAGGTCAGCAAATTTTTCCACCAGCATATGCCGCTGAGGCTCCGGCCCTGATACCACCAACAATACGTCAGGAATATGCTCAGCAGGTACAGGTGAGAGGCTCAGGAATCCTGAAACAGGCCCGATATACACATGCTTAAACGAAAACCCTTTCGGCTGGTGGGCAAGTTTTCCGCTCAGCCCGTTTTGCTCACCGTCCGGAATCAGGCAAACATCATAGGATGCAATGATTTTACGGTGAATCCACCTCACCAAAGGTTGAAATGGTTTAAGGTATGCAGGCATGATAACCTTAACCTGATGCGTCATGTAACAAGAGAACACATCCTTATGATACAGGCCAAACCGGTTATCAGAAATAATGAGGTCTGGCTTTTCGTTTTGTACATAGCGCTTTATCCACCGCCGCTCATACAAGAGATCACGTAGTAGTACGGGCGCCTGTACAAACAGTTTTGGCATAAGCCATCGATTACGGGTATACCGGATAGCCGATGATTTGATGGGTCTGATTTCAAGCTCAGGAAATTCCTGTTGAATGACTTCCAATGCCGGCGAGGTAGCGGCTACCATTACCCGACAATCATCATCCCGCAATGCTGCAATAACAGGCAGCAATCGGTTCGCATGCCCAAGCCCCCAGTTGAGGGGAGCGATTAAAACGGTTTTCCGCGGATTATCCATCAGGAAACTTCGGTTTTAAAGCCACGACTTTCTGCTTTTTTTGCAATCCCCATGAGTGTTTTATGCGGTATGGCTTGCACTGCAGGATCAGGTGTATCTCTTGCTATGGAATATATCATCACCAAATCAGGTTGAATCACATCAAGCTCATCAAGCCAGGCATTAATTTCTTCATCGCTTGTATTGTCCACTTCCGTTTCAGCTGTTTTATACCGGACAAACATGGTTTGAATCACTTTTTTGCCGGGAAAATTCCGGATATTTTTGAGATACCGCTCATAATTAAAAGCTCCCACCGGTTGATTAAGCAACCGCATGGTATTTTCAAACGCTGAATCAAATTTCAATATGGCCATGTCAGCTTTCAGAAGAGCGCGTTCTACAGTCTCTTTGTGAAGCAGTGTAGCGTTAGTGAGTACAGCAATCTCCGCATCCTTAAAATAGGTATTGCGCAATTTCACAGCATGCTCAATGATGGATTCGAACTCCGGGTGCATCGTTGGTTCGCCATTGCCGGCAAAGGTTATTACATCCACGGGAGTATTAGCTTCTGCCAGGCGGGATATTTCTTTTTCCATTCGTTCATGGATAAATGCAGCAGAAGGCAATTTATCATGACCGGCAAATGTCCAGCCACACTCACAATACACACAATTAAAATTGCACACCTTTTCTTTAAGCGGCAGGAGGTTTATGCCCAGAGAGTTCCCCAGGCGTCTGGACTTCACAGGTCCGAAAACAATATCATCAAATAAAAATGTAGCCATCAGATCAACACGTTTAAATTTGCACCCGGCGGTATGCCATCAGGACTGCCGTCTTCAATCAGATTCACACCCGGTTTTTTTCCCGGCTCCAGTGTTCCGAGTTCATTCCACCCCAGCATCCCGGCCGGATTTTTGGTCACCCATTGTAACAGCTCAGACAATGGAATATCACTCATCAGATTATGCACATACATCAGTTCATCAAATACAGATAAGGTTTGTGCAGATAATAAGCTATCCGTTCCCAGCATAATTGGCAAACCGGTTTCTCTCAACACATCAAATGGGGGCAGGCAGCTTTCTATTGCATAATTTGACCGTGGACAAAGCACCCATCCGGGGTATTGCCCGGATTTCTCTGCCATGGTTTTAATGGTATCAGCCTGGCGACGCGTTATGTGCGTATTGTGCACAAACAAAGGACGTGCTGTAGCCGAGAGAAAACGCATAATATGTTCAGCAAGGTCGCATGAGCTGACTGCCGGAGCATACCCCTTATCAAGCTGATTGTATAAGTCCAGCAGAGCCCCTTCACCACGATAGAGTTTCATTTCATCCGAGGATTCAAGAAAATGGAGGCTGCCGGTAACCTGATATTCAGAAAAGACTGTCTGCAATGTTTCGTAATTTCGAACAGACAGCGCGTATGGAGCATGCAAAGCATTGCAAAACCGGAGTGCGGGAAATTCAGATTTCATTGTTAAAAAATGCTCCGTCTGAGCAGCTATGTTTTCAGGGGTTAAGGTCATATATTCCAGCATGGCCATGGCAGTTACACCAGAAGCCACAAGGGGCTCCAAACTTAATCCGCTGTTGACAACGTCAACCAAACCGACAGTACCCGCTTGTTTCATTTTTCGGAGTTCCTTTTGTATGC
>CAYQMB010000070.1:0-15125 GCA_964418565.1 uncultured Bacteroidales bacterium
AATCGCATGCCTACAGTGCCCAATCACTCCCTCTCACTCTCTCACCCTCACTCCGTCTCACCATCTCTCTGTCTCTCCATCCCTTCATCACACCTCCATCATGCGCTCATGCTAAGATTCACCCAGTTTTCCTGCCTGATTTCACCGTCCACACCGACAATGATTTGTTTTACAGGCACCATATTGCCGCTGCGTTGCATGGCTGTCATCACAAGCTGGCTCAGGCTGCCGCAACAAGGCACTTCCATGATGGCAACCGTTACTGTATTCAGTCCGGCGTTGGCGAAAATATGGGTAAGTTTATCCAGGTAAGAATTCTGGTTGCTGTCGAGTTTCGGGCATGCGATGACTAATTTACGGTCTTTTAGCAGCTTATCGTGAAAATTCCCCATGCTAAAGGCTGTGCAGTCGGCAGCTATGAGTAAATCTGCTCCTTTAAAATATGGAGCTTCGGGGTTGGCAAGGTGAAGTTGTACAGGCCAGTGCTCGAGTTTACTTTCACCCGAAACCGGTGCTGAGGCTGTTTTCGGTTCTGAGCTCCGCTTCATTTCTTTTATGGCAGAGCCCGGGCAGGCATGTCCGCCACCGTGGCTGTGCCCGCTGCCGCAGCTTTCAGGTTGTTTTTTGTCACCGGGCATGACTTCATCAAGGGTGAAATCCAGTTCGTCTTTATGTCCTTTCAGGTAGTTGATGCCCTGTTGCACAAACTCATGCTGATCATGCTCCCACAGATGCTGCAGGTGAGCTTTTACTGTGTTTTTACCCTTGGGAATCATTTCTTTTATCACGGTAATTTCATCGTAAGGGGTAGCTTCGCGCTTTTCTATACTGATGGCATCCTGCGGGCAATGCCCAATGCAGGCGCCAAGTCCGTCGCACATAAGGTCAGAGATCAGCCGGGCTTTACCGTCAATCATTTGCAAAGCGCCTTCGTGGCAGTTGGGAATGCATGCGCCGCATCCGTTGCATAAATCTTCGTTGATTTTTATTATATCGCGTTTCATAATAGCATCTTTTAATGTTTCTGATGCTAAAATCGCGCAAAAATGGCGGGTGAAATGTTACCTGGGTAACAAAAGGGATGATTTATTTTAATGACACGTTTTTCGGCTTAACTCCTCTTTTATTGTTTAGTGGTATTGGGGTATACCGAGTTTTTCTTTTATAAGCAGGTGAGATGGTGTCCTCACGTTTCATTTCCTGACGTTTAACAGATTGAAAATGTAAGGAGTCCAGAGAAACACTGTCCTTAAGCTGTGGTTGTTCGCTTTTAATATTTTGTTGGGATTGCGCTGAATCGGAAAATAGGTATAGCAGAATAGCTATCAATGTTATTTTTGTAATGTTAATAATGGTTATCATTGTTCCAGAATTTGAATTTTCATGCTGCTTTGGGTTACGGAAGAACTATTGCCCCCAATGGTGCCACCCTGAAGATAATATGAGCCTGTTAACAATGCTTCTACCGTAAATGTATAGCTACCATCACTGGGGACAATGTATTTACCAAATATGGTAAAGTTAGAGAATGCGTTGGGTGAATAATAATTATCCGTTGACACTTTTGTGTATCCACCTGCTGATAAATCATTACCGTCAACACGAATTGCAATATCGGAGGATGAGTAGCCAGAAGCTTGCATTACGGCTCCGGTTGCATCAATAAATACAACGTCACCTTTTTGTAGAGCAATGGTTCGGCTAAGCCCTGGGATGACCTGCCAACTACCATTCGTGACGATGCTTGATGTGGAGTGATCAAGGGTAATGTTGTTGTTAAAGGATGAATTCGTTAATACCTCAGTCCAGTTTTGAGAGGCATTGTTGTTCGTTTTTCTGAAATACAGTTTTTGATCATAAAAACTGCCGGCAAATTGCATGGCATAATTGTTTGTTGGGTTGTTGTGTCTTATATCGATTAGATGCCACCAGCTGCTGGCACCATCTGGCCAGTTGGCTGTAGGTGTAGGTGATGAAGTTTCATAAAAACCACTTTTAGCACCGGCATTGCCTTGTAAGCCGGCATCGTTTCTGGTTTCTGTTCTTGTATTGCTGTTTCCCCAAAAAACAACACCGCTGGCATGTAGGTTTCCACTTACATCCAGTTTTTCAGCAGGTGAGTTTGTCCCAATCCCAACATTATCTGAGTTTGTAGTGAGTCGTACCACGGTGCCATCATCTGTCCATCCGTTCATTCCTGTAATCTCTGACCACTGATGCCCGTCAAGCAAATCCGCATCCAGACCGGACCCGCTGCCTTCCTGTACATTAAATGTTGTTCCTGAGAGGCTTAGCTGATTGCCGGCTGAATAGGTTGTGTTGGCATCCGGTACCGTAACCGTTCCGCCTCCATCTGATAATGTGATGTTATGCCCGGAAATGCTGAGGTTTTGAAACTCATTGGATGGATCGGCATCAGCATCGTCAAAACTGTCTGTACCCACACTGAGGCGCACCCAGCTTCCGCCGTCCCAATAATAAAATCCTGGTGTGTTGTCCGTTTGATAAATCAGTAAGGAACTGGCCGGACTTGAAATACCATTTCGTTCTGCCTGTGTCATGCGGGGAATGAGCATTCCACGGTCGGTTGATTTTATATCCAGCATGGCGGAGCTGTTGGCACTTGAACCATCAGTGTTGATGGCAACCCCTTGTGAATTGCCAAATTTTACCAGAAATACCAATATTAAAAGATACAATGCTTTTTGTGAAAAATAACAGGTATTTTTCTCCATAAAATGTAAAAAGTTTAACTGGTCAAAGAAAATGGTTAATGAAACTAAGCCCTAAGATAATTAAAATATCCTAAAAAAGCATAAAAGTATACCAAAGCAAAGGCGGATTTATGTAAATGTGGCTTTGAAGTGGATGAATAGTAAGCTGGAAAAATAAGCCTATAAAAGTACACCAGGAAGTAGCTGGGTGACAAACGGGGATGATGTTTTTTAATCTATTAAAATTATGGAAATCGAATCTGTTTTTGTTGATATCTTCTTTCTTATGGAGTCTCTTTTATTGTTTAGCACCGTATTGTGACAATATTTTTTTACCTGGCTAAATGGCAATGGGGAAAATCTCTGTATTTTGTGAATATAGTAAAAGATAAGGGTTTTGTTATTTTTCACGGGACCAATTAAACTATCTTCTCTTGAGCCTGTAAACCATAGCCCCCTTAAACTCTTTTTCTCAACTGTAAGACTATTTTCAAAGTTACCAGTAAAACAATCATTTTTTGTCTTTGTGTCTGGGTCTTTGTGGGTTTTTATCCATTTTATTGCTTTTTGTACACAGGCAGAACTAGTGTCTTTTAAATATGCCTGAGAATAACTGTATTTAGCCGGTGGTGTAAAATGCGATATATGATGGGTATAGTAATCTCTGATTTCAGATGAATCAACGGAAACATTCTCCATGATATATTTATTGTATTTTTCTCCATAATAGCGGGTCAGTATAAGCTCAGAAAGATATTTTATTTCTGAGGTATCAATGGATTTGATAAAATCAGTGTCATTAATAGCCAAATTTTCTAATACTTTATTTCTGATATAATGCTTTTTTACCTGTTTTTTAATTTGAGAGACATCATTTGAATTAATATAATCAGGTGAGACAAAACTCAGGGCATTAATACGTGATCGATCAAAACAAACGGTATCGTTTTGAGTAAATGCACTACTAAAAAAAACCAAAATTGCAACTGTAAAACAAATAAAATGCTTCATAAATATTACCTTATGGGTGATATTGACCATCCTTCAGAATCATCACGATTATCATCCAAAACCTTGCCATTGCAGGTTATACTGTAAGATTTGGCAGAACTTCCGCCAGCTCCCTGAAACCCAATCGTAGCACTTTGACCATTTGATTCCGGGTCCATATCGTGACGATATTTTACATTGATTAAAGCTGAACTTTCATGTATTTGTATCTGGAATCTCACATTGTTATCCCCACTCCAGGTCTGTGCCGTGTAATCAATAATATAAACTCTATTAGGAGCAGTTCCTACATAACCGTAGCGGATATCACTTCCTTCTGTTTCAAGATCATCCCAATAAGCAGCCAGAAATGGACTTGAATGATCATTGGTTGGAAGACATTCGTTTGACAAGTCTGAAGATGATGTTCCTCCAAATTCAATAAAGCCATTGCTGCTTATGCCTACAGTATTGTAACTGGTTCCTTCAATTGTGATGGAAAAAGGCATGGTTACGTTGGTTGTTACATCATCACCTGATAATGTTCCTGTTCCACTACCTCCATGACCCCATAAATCATCTTCTGAATAACTCATGTTAGCGCTTAAAGCCCATTTGCTGTTTTCCGGTTCTGTAGTCCATTCTGTTCCACTACCGGTGGATGTTAAAACATCACCGGATGATCCTGCTGATGCATTGCTGTCATAATAACGGCCAGTAACCTCAATGTCTCTTTCAAGGTATAATCCACCAGCCTCAAGCTTTGACTTATTCAGGGATCCATCACCATAAAACTGCGTTATACCACCATAAGAGTTGCCATGCCAAGTGGGATTGTCGTCTAGTAATGTGATGTTTTTGTCAGACTCCTGGTTTTCAAGAGAAGAACCTGAAGACATTATGATGTCAGTTCCACCATTTGTATTCCCCTCAGATAAAACTTCAGTAAGAGTTTGGTTGTCTGTGCCGCTATCATCATTTGCATTAACCCATGCCTGTATATCACTCCAGTGTTGCCCGTCAAGCAAATCCGCATCCAGACCGGAGCCGCTGCCTTCACTTACATTAAAGGTTGTTCCGGATAAGCTAAGCTGATTGCCGGCTGAATAGGTGGTATTATCATCATTGGCATTAACCCACCCGCAACTTGCTGCATCAGTACTTCCGCCATCACAATCCAGGTTGTGAATTTGATTTGAATGCATATCTAAAGTACCGGATATCTCAGCAATAGCAGCATCACGCTGAAGTGCAAAAAGGGGAGTTGGTGTAGCCTGGTCAGCATACCTGTCAAAATACAGTTTGTTATCAGTTGCATTGTATCGAATCCCCATGCCGTGTGTTGGTGTTTCCCTGAAAAAGAAATTGGTTTCATAACCGTTTTCTGTCCAGGACGAAAGAACATGATTGGCAGCCATCCCATCTGTCCCGATTTGCAAATTCTCAGTAATGTGCAACTGGGCCTGAGGCGAGCTCGTTCCAATCCCGACATCATCACTGCTGGTTGTCAGACGGACAACGGTGCCATCATCTGTCCAGCCATTTAAACCTGTAATTTCCGACCACTGATGCCCATCCAGTAGATCCGCATCCAGACCGGAGCCACTGCCTTCCTGTACATTAAATGTGGTTCCCGACAGGCTGAGTTGATTTCCTGCTGAATAGGTTGTATTGGCATCCGGTACCGTAACCGTTCCGCCTCCATCTGATAAGGTAATGTCATGCCCTGATATGCTGAGGTTTTGAAACTCATTGGATGGATCGGCATCAGCATCATCAAAGCTGTCTGTTCCTACACTGATACGTACCCAGCTTCCTCCGTCATAATAATAAAATCCGGGTGTGTTGTCAGTCTGATAAATCAGTAAGGAACTGGCCGGGCTTGAAATACCATTTCGCTCTGCCTGCGTCATGCGGGGAATGAGCATTCCGCTGTTTGTTGATTTTACATCCAGCATGGCGGAGCTGTTGGCGTTGGAGCCATCGTTGTTAATGGCAATTCCTTGCGAATATGCCAGTACAGAGTGTAACATTAATAAGCACAATATCCCCAATCGGTTAATGATCCTATTCATAGTAATCTACGGTTTTGAACAATTTGGTCTATCCTACAGAACATCCCAAAGATACAATAAAACCATGTCGCATATAAAAAAATATATTGTGGCCAAAGTAATACACAAAAATACGAAAATTTAATATATTATTGGTTCGCATTGGAGAGGGATTTGCAAATTTAGAATACTATCAGGTTTTGTTTTATTGTAAAGAGTTAATGTACATAGACTTAAGTTTAGTATGGTAGTCTTTAACAAAATATTGCAGTGTTGTAGTAATGAAAAATCATACGAATAATTGTCATTAGATTTTTTAACTGAATATCAATAGTTCATGAATTATGTGTTTTGACAAAGAATACTATTTTTACTTTTTAAAATGAGAGCATATGAAAGTAAACCGTGAAACCGAATTTTTAAATTTTGACTTGTTCAAAAATTTAAACGAGCAAGATGTGAAAACCATACATTCTGATCTGATTTTCCGGGTTCGCATGTTTAAAGCCGGGGAGTTGATTGCCTCCCGTGGTGAGAGAATCGAAAGCCTCATGATATTGATGTCCGGTACCATACAGGCAGAAATGCAGGAACCGGGAGCCAACGACCTTCGCATCGAAACCATTCATCCCGGTCGTATGGTAGCCCCGGCATTTTTGTTTGGAAAAAACAATACCATTCCTGTTAGCATCAGCGCAGCTAAAGCATGCAGCGTGATGTATATTCACAAAAATGACTTATTGAACCTCTTCCAGAAAAATCAGCAGGTAATGCTGAATTTCCTGAACACGCTTTCCGGTCGCGGACAGTTCCTGGCTCAGAAAATCCATTTTTTAACCTTCAAAGATCTGAAACAAAAACTGGCTGAATATATCCTCACCCGAAGTGGCGATACCTACAAAAGCATTGAACTTGATATGACACAGGATGAATTGGCACGTCTGTTTGGTGTGGCTCGTACGTCCCTGATTCGTGCCATAAACGTACTGGAGGAGGAGCACATAATTACCCTTGAAAAACGCGTTATCACCATACACGATAAAAAAGCGCTGAATGACATGCTTCATGTCTGATGAAACCGGGCATTTTTGATTTTTGGTCTCTGGGAGATTTTATGTATCTTCATGCGAAAACAAAAATACCTGGTATGCTGCAATACATCAATGAGAATCCGCAACGATACATTTCTGATCAGGCCTGGGATAAGATGCTTGAATCCATGAATGAGTTTAACCTGAGGCTGCACGATGGAAAGGCTCAGGGAAGTGAATTCCTCGGCTGGGTAGATTTGCCCGCCAATGCCTTGAAATCTGTTGATGAAGATTATAAAAAAGCGATGGACTTGTTTGCAGATAAAGAGGCTGTGGTTTGTGTAGGAATCGGAGGATCATACCTCGGAACCCGCGCAGTACTATCTGCTTTGCAAACGCCATTTTCCAATGCACAACCCGAAATGCTTTATGCCGGACATCAATTGGATGAAGCTTATCATGATGATCTGTTGAAATATCTGAGAAATAAGGACTTTGGCATTATTGTTATCAGTAAATCAGGAACCACCACCGAACCTGCTGTGGCTTTCAGACTTTTGAAAAATCTCTTAAAAGAGCAGGGGAAAGGGGATGAACTGAAAAAACACATCATTGCCATCACCGATGCAAAAAAAGGTGCTTTGCGCAGCCTGGCTGATGAGCTGGATTTGGTTTCTTATGTGGTTCCTGATGATGTGGGTGGACGTTTCTCGGTGCTTACTCCGGTTGGCCTTGTGCCTTTGGCTGTTGCAGGTGTGGATTTGCAGGCATTACTCGAGGGTGCCAGAGATATGTCCGAATTGGTTTCTTACCGACAGCTTCCGGGACGTAATCCGGCTGTGCAGTATGCGGCTTTTCGTAAACTGATGTGGGACAGTAAGAAATCTGTGGAAATTCTGGCCAATACACTGCCCTCCCTGAGCTATGTTGCAGAATGGTGGAAGCAACTCTTTGGTGAAAGTGAAGGGAAAGAACACAAAGGTCTCCTTCCGGCAAACATCAACATGACAAGCGATTTGCATTCTCTGGGACAGTTTATACAGGAAGGAAATCCAATGTTTTTTGAGACCTTTCTTAAGGTAAAATCATCTGATCGCAACCTGAAAATCCCGCGTGAGGTTGCCAACCTGGACAACCTGAATTACCTGGCCGGCAAAAGCATGGATTATATTAATCAAAAAGCAGCAGAAGGTACACAAAAGGCTCATGCTGATGGCGCTGTCCCGGTATCTGAAATCATCATCGATAAAATGGATGAATACCACCTGGGACAGTTACTGTATTTCTTTGAAAAAGCCTGTGGTATGAGTGCCTATTCGCTTGGCGTTAATCCGTTTGACCAGCCCGGCGTGGAAGCTTATAAATCCAACATGTTCACATTGCTTGGTAAAAAATAGATGTTACCGGAAGGAGGCTGCATGCAGGCTGACCTTTTTAAGCCCTTCCAGCAATTCTTCCTGTGGCCGGGCAATGTTGATCCGGATAAAATTCCGGTAATCATCTCCAAAATGTTCTCCGGGAATAACGGCTGTTTTGTGCTTGTCATACAGGCTTTTGGCAAATGTTACACTGTCAGGACAGCCTGAGGGAAGCTGTGTCCAGATAAAATAGCCACCATCTGCAGGGGGAATCTTAAAGCCTGCATGTTGAAGCATTTTGCTGCCGGCATGGAAATTTCCACGTATTTTCTCCCGCGTTTCTTTCACATAGCTTGATTTTTGAGCACTTGTTTCCATGAAATCAGCAAGTGCCGCCTGTAGCACGGATGGTGTTGACAATCCTGTGTAATCATGAATGTCACTGATGGCATCAAAACGGGTAGGATGACAGAAAAAATAACCTATGCGCCAGCCGGTGATGCTGTACAGTTTTGAAAAGGAGTTGATGTAATACACGTATTCATGAAAATCTGCAAACGGATAATATGGGGCTTCGTTGAAATAAAGCTTGTCATACACGGCGTCAATAAGCAAATGACACCGGTATGTTTTGCTTAATTCAATCAAGCTGTCAAAAGAAGGTTTATCCAGACTGTTTCCGTATGGATTGCCTGGCGTATTGGCAAAAAACACATCCGGTTGATACCTGTCAAAAAACGCCTGCAGACGTTGGGGCAGGTTACCGTCTTTGTTGTCCATATCCAGACTCTGAAATTCATCGCCATGGATGCGCGGCAGATGAAGGTAGGATTCATACACAGGCGAAAAGGCTGCAGCTTTGAGTTTGCTTTTGTCCCGGTGAAAACTCATGTATAGCAAGTGGATAGCCTCAGTACCACCATTGGTTACCATCAGTTTATGCTGTTCGGGTTGAAGTTTGCCATCATACATAGTGTAAATATGCTCCCTTAACTGATGATTGCCTGTTCCCGGTGCGTATTGATGCACTTCTTTTACGGCATGCCGCTGTAAAGCTGCCTGTAAGTCTTCTGGTGGTTGGAACCCGGGTATTCCCTGGGCCAGATTAATGCCTCCGTATTGTTTTACCAGATTCGAAAAATAGGATATCCAGGATTGATGCGCTGCCATATTATTCTTTTTATGCAAAGATAAAAATATGCCTCTAAATTCGGGACAGGAAAAGCGGGACAATCATTTGCCTGCTGTGCGGAAATTATATTTTTTTGCTGAGTTCCAGTATGCTTTCAGCCAGATTTTCCCAACTCATCTCGGCTTTCAGTTTACGGATGTTTTCACGGTAACCACTATCGGTGTTGTCAGTGAGGAAATCATGTATGCCCTGAACCAGGGCTTCGCTGTTGACTTCGGGAATAACTTTCCCTGTGTCATTATCTGCAATCAGTTCTTTCAGTCCACCTACATCCGTTGCAATAACAGGGAGTTCAAAATGCAGGGAAATGGATGTGATACCGCTTTGAGTGGCAGACCGGTAAGGAAGAACGCATGCATCAGCAGCCGAGAAAAACAAAGGAACTTCATCATCACCGATGTAGCGGACAAACTTGTGAATACGATCTTTATTCGGATTTGCATCTATCTGCTCCTGATATGGATCAAAGCTGCCGTAACAATCCCCGGCAATTACCAACTGAAAGTTGTCATCCAGTCTGGCAAAAGCGTCAAGTAAAATATCCAAACCTTTGTATTTACGGATAAACCCGAAGAACAAGAGCGTTTTCTTGTCCGTGTCAAGTCCCAGTTTTTCCTGAGCCTCAGTTTTGTCAATGGCTTTGCCGAAATGATCGTAAAGCGGATGCCGGTGAAATATATATGTGGCATCCGGTTTAAATTTCAGTAAATCCTTTTCCACAGAGCGTGACATCACTACGAAAGCATCAGCACGTTTAAGAAAGTACTTTGTGAAAGGTTTGTCGATGATGCGTTTTTCATGTGGAATTACATTATCCAGTATGGCGATGCGTTTTGAGCGTCCTGCCAGTTTACCGGAAACATATCCCAGTGACGGGCCAAAAAACGGCATCCAGAAACGTGTAATGAGCAGATCGGGCGGGTTTTTACGCATATGCCTGGCTGTTTTTATCCAGCTAAACGGGTTGATGCTGTCAAGCATGCGGGTGTTGGCTATGGCATCGGCATTGTCCGATTCGGGGACATACTGCGATTTTCCCGGAAACAGAAAATCCGGATACTGACGTGTGAAATTAATGCCGGAAACATCGTGTCCCTTGGCTTCAAATGCCCGGTATAAATCTGCATTAAACTGAGCTATTCCGCCACGATACGGGTAAAGGGTAGATAAAAAGGTGATTTTCATGATGAAATCGTCGTTAGAAAGGTGCAAACATCAGTACATAAACGGGTGACTTCCGTAAAACCCCGGCATGTATCCGTTGCCAAAAGAATAAGGGTTTCTTCCATGCATAAACTGGTTGTACGGCATGGCATCACCAAAATTAAAATCAGCGCTGATGTGTGTTTTCTCACCAATCTTATAATCAAAGCCAAAATGTCCCCGTTTCAGAGGTTCGTTTTCCCTTCCGGGGATGAACGTCATGGATGCACCACCACGGATGTTTAAATTCTGATTTACCTGATACGCTCCGCTTGCATACATCTGGTAGGTAGCCATTTTTTCGAAATATGAGTCAGATTGTGATTCCGGAAGGCTCATGCTCATCATGTTGCCATAGCTGAAACTTGTTCCAACAGTCATACTGAATTTTCCGGGCGGTTGTATACGTACTGATGGAGCAAAATAACTGTTCATCATTGGTGTGCCACCGAAAGATGATATTGAACTTCCGATATTGAGCTGCGGGTGCAGGCTTAATCTGTCATTGGTGAATGCAGAGGATGCTTCTGTGTTTCCGTTTTCTGCCGGGACATCAAGCGTGGAAGTGTCGGAGGGTGCCTGATAATAACGATCTGCTTGTCCGTAGGCAAGTGTGCCCAAAAGCAGGATCAATATGCTTATGTAAATATGTTTCATATGCTGCATAATAAACGCTGTACAATCATTATGTGTTCATAATCCAGGTCAAATTTAATGATTTTACCCGGTTTTTCAAATGAAACCTTGTATCCGCAAAGGGATATCCTGGTTTTATAAAATCATTTCCGTATTTGAGTGTAGAACGTTAATATTAACAATTATTGTATGTAGTAAGTTTAATAATCCCGGCGTTTAAATTTTTTTTCCGCTGGTTTTATTTTTTTGATGATCATGCCAAAAAGCAATGCATTAAAGAAGGTGAATGCTCCGTATACAACTGCAGGTATGGCCATTTCATGATTGCCTAAAAAAGCGGCACTTCCGGCAATGGTAATGGCCAGGGCGGAGTTCTGTATGCCTACTTCAACCGACAATGTGATTTGTTTTTGCAAGTCAAGCCCAAACCATCGCCCCATCAGGTAACCGGTTGACATCCCCAGTACGTTCATTGCAAAAACCCAGGGAGCAATTTTCAGATACTCGCTTATGGGAGTCATGCTGCCGTTTTCGCCATTTTTTTCGAAAATCACAAAACTATACACTACAGCCAGCAAAATAGTAGTGAAATATTTTAAATACGATTCGATTTTTTTTGCTGTCAGACGGTTTTTGTGACGAATCAGCATGCCAATGCCCACCGGAACCAGAATCATAACAAATACCTTCAGCATCATATCGCTGACGGGCATGTCAACAAAGGCGGCGGTATCAGTAAAATGCCACAATGAAAAATAAACAATGGCCGGAAGGGTTACAAGAATTAAAATCGAATTAACCGATGTCAGGGAAACGGACAGGGAAACGCTGCCTTTCAGAAAATAGGTTATCAGGTTGGATACAGCACCACCGGGGCAGGCAGCAATGATCATGATTCCCACTTTTAACTCCGGAGAGAGGCCGGATATGCTTGCAATACCAAAAGCAATAAGCGGTAAAACAATCATTTGCGCCGCAAGGCCTATGAAAACCTGCCGGGGGTGTTTGATGATGTTTTTAAAATCACGGATATACAGTGTCAGACCAAGGGTAAACATGATGATGGCTATCACCACTGGCAGAAAATATGTCGAAACGATTCCGGATTGCATAATGTCGTTTAAAAATCCATGCTAAAGTACAGATATTTTCAGTTTTTAAAACAAATCCACACAAAATTTTACCGCAATCAGGTGCAGGGGATGTAAAGCTTATCGCCCGGATTGATGCAAAAAACAGGGGTGCCTGCCTTGTTTGCAAGCAAATAACTGTCCTGATCACCAAGCAGCCGCTCGAAAAATCCTGGTTGACGGCTGAGGTGCAGGCAATGTATATCGGTATTTTTCAGGGCATATTTATCGGCAGCAAAGGCTTTAACTGTATCCTTCTCTATGTCTACAGTAAGTCCGTGGTTGCTCCAGAACTTTTTGGCAAATGAGGCATTGTGATGAACACCATCTTCATCCGAAAGGGGAACAATCATTTTAATGGTCAATTCCATTTTTTTCGATAGATGTGCAGCCCAGGGAGTCACCGATTTCTGCGCTTTGCGGTAATTTATTGCGACACTTATGCTGCCCGGTTTGTTAAACTGATTGTTCTCGGGAATAACCAGGGCAGGGATGCGAGAGCGACGAAGCATTTTTAAAAGGGTAGTACATCCCAGAAACTGTACATCCCGGCGTTTATGCACAGGGATAAGCATGAATAGTGCATCCCGCTCTTCTGCCAGTTGGCTGATAAGGCTGCAATTGCAACCCTCACGGATGAAGTTTTCACCTTCAGTTGCCCCGCTTGATTTCCGGAAATCATTCATGGCTTTGAGTATAGATGCATCCTTTATGGATTTTCCCATCACCAAATCAGTGTTATGGTCTCGCACAAAAAGCAAATCAACAGGAACCTTGAACGCAGTGTGAATATGATTAACCCACTGCTGCAGATTGTCTGTCAGCTCTGTGAAATCAAGATAGCAAAGTATGGGCTGCTTGTTCATAAAGGTAAAATTACTGCCTTTTTTTGTTTTGTGAAACATTTAGTAAACAAATTCGTCGGCTTTTATTTAAAATCAGGCCTGTTTAAGCCCATAATCATTGTTGATTATATGTCATTTTGATGTAATGATAGCCTGAAAACAAATCATGGCTTCATTTTTTGTTATTAAATCAGGAAAAATGTAATTTCATACCAGAAATCAAAAAAAATAATATGAAAACAGTATTGTGGATAAGTGCGACAGTTTGTATGCTGCTTGCTGCATGCAATTCAGGACAGGAAAATGCAACTGAGAATGAGGAAAATTCAGTAAAATCTGAAACTGAAGAAGTCAGTAAAACCATTGAGAACCCAAAATCCAAAACACCCAATGGCATTTCAGCCTGGCCTGATGATGTGCAGGAAGGAGAGGAGTATAAAGTGACAGCCTATTTTGAAAGGGTTGTGGCCGGTACGGATGGTGCGATTTTTATATTTGTTGACCCGGAAGGAAACGAGTATGAACTATGGGAAGAGGGCGATTTTACAAGCGGCCTGAAGTTTACACGCGAACTGCCACCCAATAAACCGGTTGACAAATACAAAAACCAATGGCATGAACTTGTTTTTCAGATTCGTGAGCGTAGCTTTTATGACGGCGGTACAGGAGAAACCAATGTGAAACTTGTGCCGGTGGTGAAATCATTTAAAAAGCTTGATGAAGAAGACACAAAACTGAATGCTGTTGATGGCATTGTTGATTATCAGGATGTTAAGCCGGGGGATGTTATTGAAGGTCATACCGTTAAATCAAAAGACTATGAAACAGGCCACAGTTGGCGAATTACGTTTTCTGATGCCTTTGAAGTGAGTGGAAATGTTTATCAGAATCAAATGTCTGACCAGTACGAAATGAAAGTTAACCCGGATGAATTGCCGGAAACCAGTATTCTGGTTGATGGCAAAGAATACAACATGTACAAACGGTTGATTATTGCCACACATAAGGATTTTTCTTCCTTGCTATCTGATGATGTCAAAAATCAACTTGAAGCAGGGGGAGAACCTAAAGTGAGCCTGAAAGTGGAAAACCTGGTCATTGGGCATACTGTGGATAAAAGCCGATTCAACACAGGATTGGTCGAACTTATACAGGTTGTAAATTGAACTTAACCGGCTTTTTGTGTTGTTGATGGAATAACCCACAGGTTTAACAAAAAATCAAGACAGAATCTGAAGATTTTTTCCGAAATTCGCATTAGATTTATTATATCGAAAAATAAGACATATTATGGAAGATAAATCAATAATTAAGTTAACAGATGATGTATCCTGGGTAGGGATTCTTGATCGTGATATCGTAACCTTTGATATCGTTATGGAAACCGAGTACGGCACAACCTATAACTCCTATTTTATTGATGCTGAAAAGCCTTGCCTGATAGAAACTGCAAAGGAAAAATTCTGGGATGTTTACAAAAGCAAACTGGAGCAGGTTACCGATATCTCAAAACTTCAATATATCGTGCTGGATCATACCGAACCAGACCATTCCGGCTGCCTTAAACATCTGCTTGAGATTGCTCCTGATGCCACCGTTGTCGGTACCGGACAGGCCATTAAATATTTAAATGAAATTGTCGGCAAATCCTTTAAGCATCAGATCGTTAAACACGGTGATGTCATCGACCTGGGAAATAAAACCCTGAAATTTATCGGCGCGCCCAATCTGCACTGGCCGGATTCTATGTACACATGGCTTGAAGAAGACAAAATCCTGTTTACCTGCGATTCATTCGGTGCGCATTATTGTTCGGATGTAATGATTGATTCCGAAGTTGATCAGAAGGCTTATGCCGATTCCTTTAAGTATTATTTTGATGTGATATTGAAACCGTTCAGTAAATTCATGCTTAAAGCCATAGATAAAATCCGGCCCCTGGATATCAATATCATTGCTCCTGGTCACGGAC
>CAYQMB010000071.1:0-15072 GCA_964418565.1 uncultured Bacteroidales bacterium
AGATCTACATGTAGATATTCTCAAGGAAGCATCCTAGATACATATATACAATACAAAGATAATAAAAGATAAAAAATATTTTTAGGTGAAAGCCTAACTCACTTGTGCAGTAGCGCTTACATTTACAGTTGTTGCAGAAGCAGAAAAGTCTGCTGTGGGTGCTGTAGGTGCGGAAACGCTGATGTAATCCTGTTTCAGTTCATTTACGGTACAGCCTTCAGATGTGATTTCCAGAGTGACATCGTAAGTACCTGCCGTATTGTAATCTGCAGACGGATTTGCATCCGTTGAAGTGTTGGGAGTTGCACCGTTAAGTGTCCAGTTGTATGCAGTGATGGTTCCGGTGCTCTGATCTGTAAAGTTTACGGTTTCGCCTTCAAAAATATTAGTCTGATCTGCTGTAAAGTCAGGTGCTCCAACGTTGTCCGGGATGAGTTCCACATCCAAACGCACAGTGTTGTCATTTGTAATTGTCACCGTATGGGTTTGGGATTGGTATCCGGCAAATGAGAAGGTGAAATCATAGGTACCTTCATTAATTGGCCGGTGATAATTTCCAACCGGCGCAGATGAATACACTTCGGTATTATCCTGATCGTGCCCAACAATTTCAACTTTCACTCCGGAAAGCGGGTTACCGGTGCAAGCGTCTGTTACCACTCCACGTAAACCAAACAACACCTGTTCGGTGTAATTAAGCATGGCTTGTTTGTTGTATCCCCAGTAGGTATTCAGGTACTCGGTTCCCAGAGTTTTAGTGTCTGATACTTCAAGGGTAATTTCCCGGCAGTGCTGATAATAATTCATATAATCCTGACGCGAGCCGATTGCGTAATACCAGTCAGCCCCATGCGTTACACCAGAGTCATTATAATCTCCGTAATTCATATTTCCGGGTCCTTCAAAATACGTTGAGGGAGCATCAATTTCAACCTGATCAGCATACACAAAACCAACATGCACCCACCAGTCGTTGTCGGGATGAATATTTTCCCAGCTTTGCCAGGTATCCCAGGGATAATTTATCAGTTCAATCCCACCATGTGTATTCACCGACATCACAAAATCACGGTTGGTGGCATAATCCATCATGCATGTTATCTCATCCTGCAGGGTGTATGAATCTCCATTGAGAGTGGGAAAATTCCGGTTAAGGTCAATGCCATTAGCATTTGCCCTGGTGGAGCCAGATACGTCGGCAAGGCCCGCGGAGCCATTAAAGGTTCCATCAGGATTTGCCAATGGGTTGATATAGATTTCGATTTCATCCACCAGGTTTGTCACTTGTGTATCTGTACCATAATTTGACAACAAATAATCAGCCATCCTAAGAAGTAAAACATAGCCAAGCGTTTCATCACCATGCATGGTTCCACTCCACCAAAACTCCGGTTCATCCTCATCAGTATTGACATTATCTGATATCACCAGGCTTTTAATGGCCACCCCGTTTTCGGAGGTTCCAATCGTTTCAACCCGGCAAAGATTTGGATAATTGGCTGCAAAGTCATCCAGCATTTGCAAATAAACAG
Source organism: uncultured Bacteroidales bacterium (assembly GCA_964418565.1). Lineage (GTDB taxonomy): Bacteria > Bacteroidota > Bacteroidia > Bacteroidales > ML635J-15 > JAQIBY01. The sequence continues at coordinate 1,533 of CAYQMB010000071.1, forward strand.
CGTGGGTCGGGTAGCGATCCCATGAAGCCATCTGGGCGGTTGTGGTTGCCATTGTCAGCGCTTTTGACTGATCGTAATACGATTCTACCGGTTGAAATTTAAGTTCATAATTCAGAAACTCATCAAATGCTTCATCGGATAAGGCATAGGCATAATACGTATTTCCATGCCGGTGATCAAAAGACAAATACTCCTGCAGTGCCTCAATGGTTTCCGGTGAATCGCATTTAAACTCAAAATAAAATTCTCCGCGCTCAGTCAGGGTTTGTTGTGCAAAATCCACATTTGGCTGCTCCTGTGTCCAGGCAGCATATCCAACAAACAGGCTGATAATTAAAATGGCAATTCGTTTCATATAAGTTTCTTAAATTTTATTGAATGATTATTTTTTGTTCCAATGTTTTTTCCAATGTATTCAGCCGCAATAAATAAAGGCCATTGTCCCAGCCTGCTGTATTGATGTGCATTTCTTTTCTGTTGCACACTGTCTGATAAACGATCTGTCCTGCAGCATTGTACACCTGAAGCAAAGCTCCATCCCATAGCGAACCGACATGCACATTGAGTTTGGTATCTGCCGGGTTGGGATAACAGGTCACATCACTCCGTTTGGCATCATTCAGCCCTGTTTCTGAAACGGTAATGGTTTCCGAATGGATATCTATTCCGCAATCGTTTTCGGCTGTTAGCTGTACCTCATACTGTCCGGCACTTGTATATGTATGTTGCGGGGATTCTTCAACAGAGGCATTGCCATCGCCAAAATCCCAGCTCCAGGATTGGGCATAAACGGATTCATTCTCAAAATCAACGGTCAGTCCGTTATGTGAAGCACTAAACGCTGCCTGGGGCGGTTCGTTCAGAGCGGCAAAAACCGGAACACGCTCAGAGTAACAATCGGGTGTAGCGACCTGCCAGTTATAGAAATACGGGTAAAAACGGTCGGATCCGAGCCAGCCTGAGCCGGAATCCGAATCTTTTATGCTCAGATAAGCGGACCATTCATACGGGTAATCAAAGGTGGAAGTCCAGCCGCTTTCACCCCTCAGCAAGCCACAATCTGCATTGGCTGAAAGGCGTAAATCCGTACCGGGCTGAACCAAAAAATTCAGGCTGATGGTTTGTTCCCCGGCCGGAATATTGATGGTTTTTGAATCCAGCACATCGCCAAGGTTGTTTTTAAGGCTGATGGTTCTTTCACCTGAATTCTCTGCATACACCGTTACCTGTTCAATAAGGCAGGTCTCATAACAATCAAAAATCAGGGAATGCTCAATGCCGTCGTAACTGTATGATCCGCCTTCGCTATCATCAGCTTCTCCTACCACTGAATTAGCGCCTGGAAATACAGCTTCGGCGTAATAGGTTTGGGATGATGTCAGGTCTGGCGTGTTGAATGTCTGACCTGATGCGATTGAAGCAGCATCCTCTTGGTTTTCATACCAGTACACATTACCTGAGCTGAAGGCTTCCAGTGTCATACTACCGGATGGTTCGCACAGGCTGGCATTGTGTACAGAGTCCATTTCAGTCAGATTGATCTGCAGGTATGCGGTTTTTGTTTCTGTGTCTGTTCCGTTTTCATTTTCAGCAGTAAGGCTGATGGTATAGCTCCCGTTCTGATAATAGGTATGCACCGGGTTCTCAATGGATGATACTGAACCGTCACCAAAATCCCAGGCATAGGTTACATCACCAACTGCCTGAGTTAGATTTATGAAATGAATCTGGCCAGAACAATCCGGGGCCGTATCGTTAACCACAAAATCAACCTGAGGCGGCAATATACTCAAAGGAACCAGCTGCACATTCTGATTAATAGTTTCGTCCTGTTCAAGCTCAAACTGCAGTGTTTTGGTCTGATAGCCTTCTTTAGAGTACTGAAGATGCCAGCTACCGGCTGCCAGCAGGCGATGATAATCCCCGTTGGGCAAATCGGAATACACCTGAGTATTGCGTTCATCATGCCCTTCGATGAAAACTTCTGCTTCTATGGGCTCACCCGTAACCGAATCGGTGATTATGCCGTGTATACCTTCGGTTGCTTCCTCAAAGTAATTGAGTAAAGCATTACGGTTGTAATTCCAGTGGGCAGGTAATTCTTCTGCATCAAGTAATTTGGGATCTGACCATTCCAGGGTTACCTCACGGCAATGTTCGTAATAATTGAAATAATCCTGTCTTGATCCATCGGTTGTATACCAGGCATACCCATTGGTGATGCCGTCATCTTGCTGAGTCATGTAGCCTGAAGGAGAATTTGCCTGAGCGGTATCGGCATATTTTCTTGACGTCTCATAAAGCCAGTCGTCATCAGCATGCAATTCTTCCCAGCTATCCCATGGGTAATTTACCAATTCAGCACCTGCGTGAGAGTTGGCTGACATGACAAAATGCCGTTGAGCAGCGAAGTTCATCATGGCAAGATTTTCAGCAGCCGTTTCATTTCCGTCGGGATTCCAGGAGCCATTGGGATCGGGAAAATTTCGGTTCAGATCAATTCCGTTGGCATTGTATCGTGTAGCACTGCTCACATCGGTTTCACTGTTACCGTATGTTCCGTCGGGATTGGACAAGGGGTTAATCCACAATTCAAGGCTATTTACCAGGTTATCCACCTGATCGTTACTCCCATAATTTGACAGCAGGTAATCAATCATCCGCAAAGGAAGTATGTATCCAACCAGCTCATCACCGTGCATTTGACCTGTGAGAAAAAATTCAGGTTCAGTTTCATCCGTACTCACATTGTCAGAAATCTTGACAACCAGGAGAGCCCGTCCTTCTTCAGAAAAACCGATGGTATCCAGAGCACAGATGTCAGGATAACTTGCAGCAAAATTCAGCATCATATCCTGATACACTGACCAGGTGGGATATTTATCCCAGTTTGCCATTTCTGCTGTAGTATAAGCCATTGTAATCGCTCTGCTGTTGGAATAATACGGTGAATACAGCTCAGTTTTCAAACCAAGTGACTTAATCGTTTTGAACTGATCCCGGTTAAGGTACATAAGCACTGCATCGGAATACACTTTTTCTACGGAGGCGATTTGGTTCAAGTAAACAGCTTGTTGTTTATTGTTTATTAAAACTTTAACCACGGCTTCTCCCCTGTCATCAATCACATCTTCAATGGAGCTATTCTGAGCTGTTAACGAATTCTGGAAAAACAGAAGAATGAAGCTCACTCCCCACATCAATAAGCTTAATTTTTTCATAACAAATCGCAATAAAGCATTAAAGTTACAATAAAACTCTTAAATTCACGAAAGTAAATCACAGTTTAGATGCAATTAAAACTAATATAGTTGTATGTCACACGAAATAAGTTTTATCGGCAGCGGTAATTTGGGCACAAATCTGGCCAGGACACTCCACCAGCATGGTTTTTCCATACGAAGTGTGATCAGCAGGCATGCTGAAAATGCCCGCACACTTGCCAGACAGGTTGGTGCCGGAAGTGGTACAGGCCAGGGTGATGTTGATGTTAAAACAGACACCATGATATTTTCTGTAAAGGATGATGCCCTTTCCGGAATTATTTCAGAATATGATTTCGGTGATCAGCTACTAATACACACAGCAGGAAGCCTGCCTATGGATGTATTCGAAGGTCACAGCAAAAATTATGGAGTTTTGTATCCGCTTCAAACGTTCAGCAAACATCGTGTTGCTGATTTCATGAATGCCCCGATTTTTATTGAAGCAAACAACAATTACGCTTTGAGCCGAATCCGACAAATTGCGGATAAGATTTCCCGGGATGTATACGTTATGAATTCATCAGACAGACTGCGTTTACACACTGCGGCTGTCTTTACATGCAATTTTGTCAACCACATGTATAAGATTGCAGAAGAGATTGTGGCACCCAGCGGGCTGGACATTCAGGTTTTTGAACCGCTTATACGTGAAACGACCGAAAAAATATTGCGCGAGAAAAATGCCCTGAAAACGCAGACAGGGCCCGCTTATAGGAATGACAAAAACACCATGGAAAAACACCTCAGCATGCTTGAGGGACAGTCAGATTTACAGGATTTGTATAAAATGCTTAGTAATCGTATCTTTGAGACAAGCAGAAACGAAACAAAATGACACCACTGAAAGATTTAAATTTTAAGGAAAAACTCAAAAACATCAAGGCTTTCATCTTTGATGTAGACGGTGTTTTGTCAAAAGCCATCGTAAGCATAAACACCGACGGAACGCTTGGAAGAACCACCAATGTGAAAGACGGGTATGCCATCAAACGTGCGCTTGACGAAGGGTTTATCATTGGCATCATCAGTGGTGGAAAAAACGGCTCGGTAAGGGAACGTTTTAGCGCTCTTGGCGTTAATAGCATTTACCTCAATTCAGATGATAAAAGCAGAGATTTGCGAGAAATACTGGACAATTATAAGCTGGATACCTCTCAGATAGTGTACATGGGAGATGATTTGCCCGATTATGACGTTATGAAACAGGCAGGTGTTTCAACATGTCCTGCCGATGCAGACGAAGAAATAAAAGGAATTTCCTTGTACATCTCTGAAAAAAAGGGAGGCGAAGGCTGTGTACGGGATATCATTTCACAAGTCATGCGAACACAAAACAAATGGTATAAATAGATGCTATCATTTTTAAAACTCATACGGATACAACAATTGCTCATCATTGCAGCATGCATGTATTCAGTGCGGTATTTCTTAATTGAGCCGCTGCTGATGTATTTTGGATATGAGCTCAACCTGCCTGATACTGAATTTGCACTGCTGACGGTAAGCGTGTTACTGATTACTGCCGGCGCAAGCATCATCAACGATTATTTTGATCGAAAAGCTGATTTGCACAACAATCCCGAGCATGTTTTGGTCGGCATTAGCATAGACAGGCGAATGGCCATCATTCTGCATTCGGTCTTTTCTGTTCTGGGCATTGCTGCTGGTTGGTGGGTAGCATACAAAGCCGGTTTTTTCTGGTTTGGTCTTATTTTCCCCTTTATCACCTTTGTTTTCTGGAGATATTCAGCCTTGTACAAACGGCAATTGTTTTTGGGCAATGTTATCATTTCCCTGCTCGTGGCCGGCATTCCCTTTCTGGTATTTATGTTTGAATACTTTTTTGCTGTAAAAACCCTTGGAAAAGGACTTCCGGTACACATTTTTCATCATTTGATGGTTATTCATTTTGGCATCAGTACTTCAGCATTTCTGCTCAATATGGTACTGGAGATTGTTAAAGACATCCGGGATTTTCGTGGCGATTATCAGGCCGGAGCCCAAACCCTTCCCATTCGTTTTGGTAAGCGATCGGCAAGAACCGTATCCAGCCTGCTCTTAATTAGCTTTGTCACCCTTTTGGTATTTGCCTGGTTTCTGTATCTGCGCTCACTTTGCTGGATGGAGTTTGAAACCCTGAGCATGATGTACATTTTGATTTTTATTGTTTTGCCTTCAGCATTTCTGGCTCTCCGTGTTTTCAACATGAAAAAGAAAAAGCAATTGAACCAGTTTGCCAACGGAATTAAATTTATCATGTTAATGGGATTTTTGTTTACCATTATCATATACCTTAACATTCATTTATGATTGAAAAATTAAACCATACATATCATTTCATTTTAGCCAGCAAATCGCCCAGACGCCAGACATTGTTAAAGGAGCTTGGGCTGCATTTTACACTGAGAAAATCAGGGCTGGAAGAGGAGATCATCCCGGAGGATATCCCCGAAGAGGACATTGCCTGCGAGCTGGCCCGCCAGAAAGCGGAACACACTGAGATTAAACATGATAAAGAGCTAATCATCACTGCCGACACCATTGTCTGGCATAAAGACCGCGTGCTTGGGAAACCCAGGGATTACTCTGACGCGTTTCAGATGCTCAGACGCCTTAGTGGTGATGTCCATTCTGTTATTACCGGCATCTGCCTTAGAAATAAGGCGGGCTGTGAAACCTTCCATTCCGAAACACTTGTTCACTTTGCAAAACTTGATGACGCCGAAATCAGAAATTACCTTGAGCGTTACAAACCATATGACAAAGCCGGAGCATACGGCATTCAGGAATGGATAGGACATATCGGTATTGAGCATATAGAAGGCTCCTATTATAATGTGGTAGGCTTACCGGTTCAACACCTCTACCACCGATTAAAAAAACGCATAACCGAAGCATAAAACGTAAAAAAGACATATAAAATGAAAACAAGAATCAGCGGATTTTTACTGGGATTACTTATTGTATTATCCCTCAACCTGAGAGCAGACGAAGGCATGTGGATACCCATGCTGTTAGAAAAATACAATATAGAAGAAATGCAAAAAATGGGATTCAGGCTATCTGCAGAAGACGTCTATAGCATTAACAACAACAGCCTGAAAGATGCTGTCATGATATTTGGTGGCGGATGTACCGGTGAACTGATATCGGACGAAGGTCTTTTAATTACCAATCATCATTGCGGATATGGTTTCATTCAAAAGCACAGTACGCTGGAACACGATTACCTCACGGACGGTTTTTGGGCGATGTCGCGCGATGAAGAACTTACCAACCCTGGCCTTGAAGTTCGTTTTCTTGATTATATGCAAAACGTAACAGACAAAGTCCTGTAAGGTGTAAAGGTTGACATGACCGAAGAAGAGCGACAGGCATTAACCGAGAAAAACATGGCAAAAATCAGAGAAGAAGCCGGCAAAGGCAATGAACTTGAGATTTCCATTAAGCCGTTTTTTCACGGGAACCAGTACTTTTTGTTTGCCAATGAGGTGTACAAAGACGTGCGATTGGTAGGCGCGCCCCCATCAGCTATAGGAAAATTCGGAGGTGACACCGACAACTGGATGTGGCCCCGCCACACCGGGGATTTCTCCCTTTTCCGGATATATACAGCTCCCGATGGAAGCCCTGCCGAATACAGCGAGGATAACATCCCGATGAAACCCGTAAAACATTTTCCAATATCACTCAAAGGCGTTGACAAAGGCGATTTCACCATGGTTTTTGGGTACCCCGGAAGCACAGACACATACGCGCCAAGCTATGAGCTGGAACTAACAACTCAAACTGTCAACCCCATCCGCATAGCCATGCGCGACCGGATACTGAATAAGATGAAGGCATCCATGGATTCCGATCCTCTCATCCGGATTCAATACGCCAGCAAAGCAGCCGGTATTTCCAACGGGTGGAAAAAATGGATCGGCGAAAACCGCGGACTGGAGCGTATGAATGCCATTGACCGAAAAAAAGCATCCGAAGATGCTTTCACACGCTGGGCACATGGCGGCAAATATTACAACATACTGGAGCAGTACGAAACGGTGTATACTGAACTCACACCATATGAAGAAGTATCCACCGCCCTGTTTGAAGCACTCAACGGCATAGAAATGATCAAACTTGCCGCTAACGCCAGAACACTCATAAAAACAGCTGAGCAGGAAGCTCCTGAAGAGCGTATCCAATCAGCTTTTGAGAAATTCAAAAGACAGAGCAAGGGATTCTATAAGGATTACGATCTGGAAACAGCAAAAGCTGTTACTAAGGTTGTTTTAGAATATTATATGGAAAATATTGATGAGAAATACTGGCCTGAGCTTTTAACCGATATTGAAAAGAAAGGGATGGGTAAGGTTATTGAAAAACTGTTTAAGAAATCAATACTGGCCAATCAGGAAAACACCAATGAATACCTTGAGGATTTCAACAACAATGTCAAAAATCTGAAAGAGGATCCTGTATATCAGCTTTATAATGATTTTGTCAACATTTATCGTTCAGAGCTCGGCCCCAAGTCCGGTGAGCTGAGAGCCACACTCGACAGCCTTGATCGCCAATACATGGCCGCCTTGATGAAATTCAAAGAGGACAAGGTTTTGTACCCCGATGCCAATTTCACCTTACGTGTGGCCTATGGTCATGTTGATAATTACGAACCAAAAGATGCTGTAACGTACAAGTATTACACCACCATCGCAGGCATTATGGAAAAGGACAATCCCGAGATTTATGATTATGATGTTCCCGACAAACTCAAAACATTGTATCAAAACAAGGATTATGGCCAGTATGCGGCTGAAGATGGCAGCATGCATGTTTGTTTTACGGCCAGCAACCATACGACAGGCGGGAACTCCGGCTCCCCCGTTATAAATAGCGAAGGCCATATGATCGGCATCAACTTTGACAGAAACTGGGAAGGCACCATGAGTGATCTCATGTACGATCCTGACATGTGTCGAAACATCAGTCTGGACATGCGTTATGCACTGTTTATCATTGACAAGTTTGCAGGCGCATCACATTTGGTGGATGAAATGACCATTATCCGTTAAATGTTTATTAATTTTATCCTTTAAAAAGAAACTATTATGATCAACAAAGTTATCCTTTTGGGGAACGTAGGTAAAGACCCCGACATTAACTATATCCAGCCGGATGTAGCACTGGCAAAATTTCCACTTGCTACAGATGAATCGTTTAAACGCAAAGACGGCAACTGGGAAGACCGAACTGAATGGCACAATATTGTTGCCTGGCGGTATACTGCAAAATATGTTGAAAACAACATTAAAAAAGGCATGCAGGTCTTTATTGAAGGTAAAATTCAGACCCGCAAATACGAGGATCAAAACGGGCAGGAACGCTATATTACCCAGATTGTAGCCGATAACATCCGAATCACCAACAAGCGTGGTCTTGATGATGGCAAACCCGGCAATGACAATGCCTATCAAAACAAACAGGTTAACACGGGCGGAACCGGTAACACCCCGCAGGAAAACAGTACTCCTCAGGCTCCGCCGGCAGACAACAGCGACCCGTTCGGCAATAATGACCAGCAGGAAGACGATCTGCCATTTTAATCCGTAAGGCATTAGCATGGGAATAGCTGCAGGAATTGTGCTCATACTTGTTCTTTTGGCACTTTCCGCCCTCATTTCGGGGAGTGAAATCGCTTTTTTTTCGCTCAGTAAAGATGACAAGGTGGAAATTGCTCAAAACAAGGACAAAATCAGCGGGCTTGTCATTAAACTTAAGGACAAGCCGGAATCCTTGCTATCTACTATTCTGGTTAGCAAAATCATGCTGAATGTGGGCATCATTATTATTGCAGCCATGATTAGTCAGCCTGTTTTTGGCAGCATGAGCCCGGCTTTGCCATGGATGGTCATTCAAATTGCGGTAGTGGCTTTTCTTTTGCTTTTGTTCAGCGAGCTGATACCTAAGGTTTATGCAAATCAGTATTGCAAAAGCTATGCACGCTTTATGGCAATACCTTTATCGGGATTACGCATACTGGTATTCCCCATTGCCTTTATCCTTAGCAGCAGCACGGCCATGATCAACCGACGCCTTGCCAGACATCAGCAAAACATCAGCCTTAATGAGCTCAGCCATGCGATTGAACAGGCATCTGACGACCTGACCGATGAAAAAGACATGCTGGAAGGCATCGTTAATTTCAGCAACATTCAGGTTAACGAAATCATGAAACCCCGCATGAATATTGTCGGGCTGGACTATTCCTTTAGCATGGATATGGTAATTTCGGTAATTGTGCAAAGCGGGTATTCCAGGCTTCCTGTTTACGAAGGCGATTTTGACACCATCCGCGGGATTCTCTATGTAAAAGACCTGCTGCCATATCTTAATCAGGAGGATAAAAGCAAATTTCAGTGGCAAAAGCTGATACGGAGTTTTTATTTCGTACCGGAATCCAAGATAATTTCCGAGCTCCTGGAGGAGTTTCAGCAGAAAAAAATCCACATGGCAATCGTTATTGATGAGTATGGCGGCACCAGTGGATTGGTCACCCTGGAAGATGTACTGGAAGAAGTTGTCGGTGAAATCACGGATGAATCCGATACCGAGGAAGCGCAGTACACTGAAACCGGTAAAAACAAATGGACCTTCGATGCAAGCATTTCGTTGAATGATTTTTGCAAAATTGTCGATTGCGAAATCAACGCATTTGATCCCTTGAAAGAAAAGGCTGAAACCCTTGCCGGCCTCATCCTTGAAATAAAAGGGGAAATGACACGCCCCGGCGAACAAATCACGTTTAAAGACTTTGTTTTTACAGTAAAAGCTGCAGACAAACGCCGGATTAAAACCGTAGATGTACTATGGAAAAAATAACACCAAGACACATACCCATATTTCTCTTTGCCATACTGTTACTGGGGGCTGGCTGTACATGCAACCGACAAAAGGATGCCAACCCGAAACCAAAAGGATATTTCAGGATCGACCTGCCTGAAAAGAATTACATCCGCTACGACGGAAATTGTCCCTACCATTTTGATTATCCAGAGTATGCGATAATTTTTCCCGGAAAAGCCCCTCATCCCTGCTGGCTGAATGTACATTTCCCCCTGAATAACGCAACGCTTTATCTTACCTACAAGCCTGTGGACAACAACCTTAAAACACTTACTGAAGACAGCCGCGAACTGGCTTATAAACATACGGTAAAAGCTGAGGCAATAAAGGAAAAAGCATATAACAATAAAGATCATAATATTTATGGCATTGTTTATCAGCTTAAGGGGAATGTTGCCTCTGCGTTACAGTTTCATTTAACCGACAGTACTAATCATTTTCTTAGAGGATCACTGTATTTTAACACAAAACCAAATAAAGACAGCATCGCTCCTGTACTGGATTTTATTGAAAAAGATGTTGTCAGATTGATAGAAAGCACAGAATGGAATTAAGCTTATGACATTTCATCACATTATCCCATCGGAAGACATCACGATTTATCTGCAAGAGCTACCTCAGCTCCATCATGCAGACCAGATCCCTATGACGGACAAAGAGAAACAGAAACTCAAATCCATAAAAAACCCGTCACGGAAACGGGAGTTTCTTGCCGTCCGTAGTTTACTCCATCAAACAGGGCTCAAAGGCCAGCTGGTTTATAAAAACAAGCGGCCATACCTTAAAGACAGTGGCTACAAAGTAAGCATATCGCACTGCAAAACCCATGCGGCACTGGCTATATCTCAAAGCAATGTGGGTGTTGATGTGGAAATTCCCGGCAACCGGATTAAAAAAACCATCAATAAGTTTTTAACGCCCGGGGAACATAAACTTGCAGGGAACGATCCGTTCCACCTCACTTTGTTCTGGTCAGCTAAGGAAAGCATGTACAAAATCAACAACCAACTGAAGCATTTCAAAAAAGATATGCGCATCACGGCTATTGACCGGGATAAAGGATATATTGGCGCTGAGTGCAAAGACAAACATCGCTCCTGTTTTTATAAAGATATGAATGAAGTTGTTTTAACCTGGTGCGTTGATTAACAGGTTTCCATTAAACACATAACAATGCTTTATACCGGGTTGACATCAACATTTAACCCGGCTCCGGATAAATACGCCCAAATTTTCCGCACACCAGATCATTAACGCAGCTTTAACACTCCCAATGTGTAACTTTCAGGCAAAACAATGCGTCGCACCTGTGAAACACAAAAACAAGATTTTATATGTTGCGAACAATTTCAATTTCAGGACTGATTGTGGTGATTGTGTTAATAAGCGGGATAAAAACCCAGGCAAAAGATACCCGAGGAAGCATACGTGGAAGCATTGTCTGCCAGAAAACCAAAGAACCCATCGCCTTTGCCAATATAAGCCTTACCGATACCACTGATCAGATCATCAGCGGAACCGTAAGTAACAAAAATGGCAATTTCACCTTGCAACCAATACCATTTGGAACATACCACCTAAAGATTTCCTGCCTGGGGTACAAAACAGTCGAAAAGAAGCTCGAACTGAGTGAAAACATCTCCTCTCTGGAACTTGGAACATTACCCTTGAAGGCATCAGCACAAGAACTCCGTGAAATTGAGGTTAGCGAACAGCGGGTAAAAGGCAGGCAGGAGGTAGACCGCACAGTATTTACCATAAACCGGGATGTAAAAAAAACCGCAACAGATGGTTTAGATGTCCTGAAAAACGTACCCGGGGTAAGTGTTGACTTTCAGGATAACATCACGCTTGAAGGCAGCGGCAACATCATGTATCTGGTAAACGGCATCAAGCGAAATAAAGATTATGTTGCCCAGCTGCATCCCGGAGACATCAATTCGGTTGAGATTATCAGTAACCCCGGTGTGCAGTACGAGGCTGATATTGATGCGGTGATAAACATTGTAACCAACCGCCGTAGTAGCGGTGGAAAAGGAAGCATCAGTCTGCAGGGTAGTGATCCCAATAACTTTTTGGGAAATGAATATGCAAATCTTCAATATGGAACCAAAAATTTCAGAGTATTTGTTTCTGACCGGTTGCATTACGAAAACTTTCCGGCCAGTAACATCATTCAAAGCCAACTGATGAGTGGCGAAGATACCATTACGATCGAAACTACAGGTAGTGGACGCGCCGCATGGCTTAATAACAGCCTGAGTTACGGATTCGACTGGTTTATCAATGATAAGAATACCATCAACTTGTATGGGAATTATTACATCCGCCGAAGCAACAATTCGGATTATGACATGCAAAGCACAGAACGGATAAACTCCATGACAAGCAGTAAATACGACCTTATACAAAGCACAATGTCACAGAACGCAAGACTTTATAATTCACTTTATTACAAACACGATTTTGAAGAAAAAAACCATCTGTTCAGCTCGCAATTGAACCATTACAGCTATAATTCCATTGAAAACAACCAGTACGATTACAATTACACATACCACCATCCTCTTTTCAGCAATGCCATACATCAGGATCGCAGTGAAGAAATTGAAAACAGCAGGGAGCGTCTGGAATGGAAAAACGACTACAAGCAAACCATCGGCAAACTTTCAGTAAGCGCCGGAGCTCTAACGTATTACCAGTGGTTTGACAATGTGTACAACCTTAGCAACACAAGCAGCGACAGGTTTGTTTATGATGAATTCCGGCAGGATGCATACCTGAGTGCAAAAGGTGGCAGTGACACATTTCAGTACAGTGGTGGCCTTAGAATGGCAAGCTCTAACAGCAATATCGACAATGATGCCGAAAACAGTTATGTTGAATTTTTACCTCAAATGAGTCTGCATTATACCATCAATAAAACTTCATCCTTAAAACTAAGTGCACGCAGACGCATTAACAGACCAGGCTTATCCGAACTCAATCCGTTTCAAACAAGCGTTGACGAACGCAATATATACAGCGGAAATCCGGATTTAAAGCCGGAGCTGCACAACAGAACAGAAATAAAGTACGCCATCAACATTGGAAATAGCTATCTCGCACCTAAATTATTTCTAAACTACACCACCAACAGCATACAGAACCGCATATTAACATATGAAGATGGCACGTCTCTTATCCGTCCTGAGAATGTAGGCAAACGTTATGAATATGGTATAAATATGGCAGGAGCCATTGTCATTGGCCGCTGGCTGCGAATGAATCCTTCCATAAGTTTGTATCAAACCGAAGTTTACGGACCTGAAAATTATCATGACAATCGCATATCTTACCGGATTAACGGACAAATGATTCTGTCTCCGTTTAAGAAAAAGCAA
>CAYQMB010000072.1:0-14657 GCA_964418565.1 uncultured Bacteroidales bacterium
GCGCCTTTGGGTGCCTTCATGATGTTTCCCACCAAAGGTAAATCATGGTGGGTGCGAAAAACATATTCCGCGTTAAAATCAAGGGGCTTTAGGCATGTTACGTCCATATCAGTCCACCATCCTCCATGCTCATAAAGCAGTTTATACCTGAAAATATCGCTGAATCCGGCGTATGACCCTTTTCCATGCCCGAATTGATTTTTGTACTTGTACTTAAATACGTCATGCCGTGGAATGATTTCTGAAGCATCACGAACCCTAACATCATCAGGGATCTCTGAAACCAGCGGATTGTACAGCCATAAATTAAAGGTGTACCCGTGTTTTAGAAATGACTTTAATGTCAGCATTTCTACGAAAGAGAGTTGATTTCCAATCCATAACGCATGTATATCTGCGGGTTCAGGCATGGTGCAAAGATAGCAATTCACGTATGAAACATCAAGCTGTGAAACAGGTTTTAAGCTAAAGTTTCCAAATGCAGTGAATAAATTGTAAATTGCGTATCTGCATGATAAGAAAACTGTTGCCATATCAATCGGTCATCAAACCCTTTTGGCGGGTATGGAATACAGCCAAAGCCCGTGCATTGTCATACCCGGCAGAGTCGGCAGGATTTAAGCCGCTTAGCAGGCAGGTGATGATAAATTACAACAGCATACGGTATCACGGTGCAAAGCGGCAGTTCTGTTACAATCCGTTCGTTAATGTGTTTTTCGATATTGAAGGTAAGGCCGTGGCATGTTGTCGATCTCATGAAAATGTTCTTGGCAGGTATCCCGACCAGAGCATCCGTGATATATGGTTTGGCCAGCAGGCGGAAAACATGCGTGAACACATGCGTAATAATGATTTGCACATGGGCTGTTCGTTTTGTCTTCATCAGGTCCGGTCAGGACGCTTTCAGGGCTTGCCATCCATGCATGCCGATCGGTATGCGCACAGCCAATCCGGTGAATATCCACGCATTATGGAGCTGGAATTGTCAAATGTCTGTAATCTGGAATGCATAATGTGCTCAGGAAGGGAATCTTCGGTGATTCGCAAAAAACGGGAACAAAAGCCCCCGTTAAAATCTCCCTACGATAAGGAATTTGTTCATCAGCTTGATGAATTTATTCCTCATTTGAGGGAAATGCATTTTTATGGCGGAGAGCCTTTTCTGATTGATCTGTATTACGATATATGGGAGAAAATTCGTGTTCAGAATCCTCGCATGCGCCTGTTTACAGTTACCAACGGCACCATATTCAATCAGCGGATAGAAAAGCTGCTCCGGGATCTGAAAATGACGCTTACCCTGTCTGTTGATTCACTGGACAAAGATCGTTTTGAACACATTCGAAGAGGAAGCGACTTTAATCGGGTAATGCAGAATATCGAGGCGTTTTCTGCCTTATCATACGATCATCTGGTGATCTCACACACACCAATGACCCTGAACTGGCAGGATACACCGGATATCCTCAGATTCTGTAATGATCACGCTTATCGCCTGAACCTTTCCTTTGTTGAGCGGCCGGTTGAATATGCCTTGTGGGCGCAACATCCGGATGAGCTGAAAGCAATGCTTGACAATTACAGGCAAGGGATTAAGCAAACAGGCAAAAATAGTGCTGCGGCGGCGTTTAACAATCAGGTTTTCCGGGAATGGCTGCAGCAACTGGCTTTCTATGAGCAGCACAACCGTGAAACAGTGACCAAAGCAGACTCAGCCTTAGCGTCATCAGAACAGCTCAAAAAAAGTGTGTACGATTTGTTGATTAAACATTTTCCGGCATCTGATGGCAAAATGGATGGAGAAAAATTGTTTTCCCTGATTACAGAAGAAGATAAGCTTTGTCAGTATGATGTGATAGGGCGTGCAGCTATGTCAAATATGCTTGGTTTTTTGCAGCAGAAAGAAATTGACACTGATATTCAGAATGTAAATGCCCTTAGGAACAGCCTTAAAGCCTTGTATGCCCCGCATCGGTTTTTTGAAGAAGCGTATTAGAAATCATTTGCCACGGAATTGCTAACCGGGTATGCTGTTCCACTTTTTACAATTTATCAAGACTCCGGATCTGCATCATCTGAAAAACTCGTAATACACCAAAAGAATGACGAGCAAAAGCGTAAAAACTGCAGCCATAACCAGCAGTATGCGGCGGATTCGCGGAGTCTGACCGGTGTGCGCAACAGCCGCCTGAGCCTGAATTCGTTTCCATGCCTGTCGGATATCCTCTGAGCTCAGAAATGTGGGATCAGCTGAAATGTCTGGTGTTGAACTGTCGACCTCCGGCAGGCGGTTGCTTAAGGAGTTGAACAAATACGTTTTAATTCCATTGGTAATCAGGAGGTTTTTGCGTTTTTTCCAGATGTGTACAAAAAGGGCTTCAACGGTGCTCCCGGCTTTTTTACGATCTGCACCCTGATGGACAGCATGAAAGCAAAGCACAGGATAATAGCTGAAAACCATGGTTTTAAATGCCGATTTCTTTCCGTTGCGAATGCCTTTTAGTATTTTCTTTTCTGAAAATTCCTGTACGTCCATGGAGTAAAAATACAAAAATATTGTATCCCTGCGGACAAATAAACTAAAGATGGTAACCTTTTGCGTTCATCTCGAGGCTGCGGAATTGCTGGTAAAAGTTTTCATCCAGCGGGTAATCCCAGCATCCTTTGCGCAGAAACTGTTCCCCGCCAAACCCTTTTTTAAAACGGTAAAGTCCGTACATAGGGTGAGCAGGGTTGGCTGTCACCGAAATGCCAAACATATCATAATAACGGCAACCGGTCTGTCTGGCTTTTTTGATGGCTGCCCACTGCAGGGCATATGCAGGCATGTTGCGGCGTTTATGCAGGGATGAAGCCCCATACAAATAGGTGGCCTGCTCTCCTGAAATCCCAAGCCACATGGCAGCCAGTGCGTCGCCCTCATGTTCTGCTATAAGCAGGCTACTGCCGGCATGGGTGCCACGGTATTTTGAATTTGCCTTGAGCATGCTTTCAAAAAAAGCAAGGGGATGGCAGTAAAAATTGTTGCGTTCAGCTGTTTCTTTATATAGCCTGTACCAGGTTTCCAGGTCTTCAATGCCGGCTTCCCGAACTGTTACACCGCGACGGGCAGCCAAACGAACGTTGTAGCGTGTCTTGGGCTTCATGGCAGCTAACAATTCATCCTCCGACTGCCTGAGGTTTATGTATATTGTTGTGGATGGCAAACTATCAGTGGGGGCTTTAAACAGATTCCAGTTTTCTGTTGACATGTTCATCCTGAATTCTCTGGTTTGCTCAGAAGGCAATCCAAGCCAATCTCCACGATCATTGTACCGGTTTTCATCATGCAGCCAGGGAGATTCCCACTTCAGGTCGAAGCGTATCATTCCGCAGTTTTCAGGTAAGTTCGGCTTTAATTCACGGGCCATTTTTTCTAAAAAAGCGCCTTCATCTTCGTGTTTGGGTCTTATCTCCGGGCCATAAGGAATATACGCCATGCGTGTTGATGCGGATGAATTTTTGGCGGTTTCACGAACAATAACAAGCAAATCATCTTCTGTGCATATATTGCCACTTTCTTCCATGCGTAAACGATAAGCATGTGGTTGATATCCCTGGTCAGATTTCATTTCAGCCCACCATCCGGTTTGCTGTAATATTCCTTTGGATTTGAGTTCCTTAGCCTGTTTGGGTTCAAGTTGTACACGCATATAGTAAATTTTGCGCAAAACTCTCAAAATGTCAGGAGAATACAAAATAAAATGTGTCAAAAAACCGGTACCTTAATCATCTTTATCCAGTATGATAAAAACATCCTCATCCTTTGCTTTCATCAGATGCTGCTCGCGGGCAAATTTCTCCAGCATCTGTGGACTGGATTCAAGTTGGCGTATTTGTGTGCGGTAATTTTGGATTTCTTCCTTAAAATAATCACGCTCTTTTTGTAACTCCCGCAACTGATTGACGTCCTGTATTCTGTCAATGAGGTTGTAGCTGTCAAAAACCCCTATCCAGAGTATGAATATAAGAACACTCAGAATGTATTTGTTTTTGACTACCGGAGCTATAAAGGCCCATATGCTTTTAAAGGTTTCCATCAGTGTAAAGATACAAAGAGTTTCGAAAATAAATAAGAAAAATATTCACGATTGCTTGTTGATATCCTTTATAGCTGTTAATACCAGTGTTTTTCACGTCGTTTGCTTCCTGTGATACCTGCTTTATGTATTTCTGTAATCCAATTAGTTTTGCTTATTTTGTTTCTGTGAAAACGCTATGGACATATTGCAGCCTTTTGGTGTTTAGCCTTGCGATGCTTGCATGTCAAAATGAACCCCCGGATGTTAAGCAGGCAGAAAAAGGAATGAACCTGTATGCTACCGGGTTTGATGTTACTCCAACAGAAGAAGGGTACCACATACAGGTGTATCGTCCATGGCAAAATGCTACCGACGAGGTATTCAGCTACAAGCTGAGCCGGCAACCCTCAGGCAAAAGCAATATTTCAATTCCTGTAGAAACTGCTGTTTGTATGTCCACTACTCATGTTGCGTACATCTCAGAACTGAATAATATCGAAAGCGTTGCGGGTTTAAGTGGTACAAAATACGTATACAACGCAGCACTTCGGAAAAAAATCAGCAAAGGGATGACTGAAGAAATCGGAAGCTCCGGCAATCTGAATCTTGAAAAAATCATTGCCCTGCAGCCCGATGTCCTTTTTGCCTACGCTATACAGCCATCAGAGCTGAGGCCATTGCGGCAACTGGAAGAGCTTGGAATTCCTGTTGTGCTGGTTGGCGATTACCTTGAACAAACACCCCTGGGAAAACTTGAATGGCTAAGGTTTTTTGCTGCTTTTTACGATAAAATGCCGTTGGCAGACAGCGTCATTGGCAGGCGTTCAGCCGGATATAATGCTTTGAGAAAACAAGTACCGGCCAATGCAGAACGCCCGCGGGTGCTTACCAATATACCATGGCAGGGAGTGTGGTGGGTTCCCGGCGGAGATTCCTATATTGCAGCTTTGATCGAAGATGCCGGAGGCGATTATTTGTTTTCTGATTACAGCGGAACGGAAAGTCACCCTATTGATATTGAACAGGTTTTTCAGCGTAGCGCTAAGGCCGATATCTGGATTCATACAGGCAACCTTGATTCACGTGAGGCGGTTTTGGCTGCAGATAGCCGGCTAGGTTTATTTCATGAGCTTGATTCCATAAAAATCTTCAACAACAACAAACAACAAGCCGGACCGGGTAACGATTTCTTCGAATCTGCCGTAGTTCATCCCGAAAACGTGTTAGCGGATTTGAGAGCAATATTTTATCCCCGGTATTTTAACAGTGACTCCCTGACCTATTATAAAGCACTATGTCCATGAAAAAAGAACAACGCTCATATGGTCTGATTGTCTTGCTTACAGTGGTTGCGTTATTTCTGTTTGTTGTGGATTTACTTACCGGAAGCACAGACATCAGTTTTGCTGGCTTGTTGAAATGGGTGAGTGGCCGGGTTGAGCCCGATACCGGATGGTATGATGCCTTTATCTTGTTCCGTTTGCCCCGTGTTATTACGGCGGTATTGGCGGGAGCTGCTTTGTCAGTAAGTGGTCTGCTTATGCAGACATTGTTTCGAAACCCACTGGCAGGACCATACATCCTCGGAATATCTTCAGGTGCAAGCCTGGGTGTTGCTCTGGTAGTGCTTGGTGCCGGTAGCGGTGCTTTGCTGACAAGCAATGGAGGGAGCTTATGGATGGTTGTTGCAGGTGCTGTCGGGGCTGCTTTAATCATGATTCTCGTTTCCCTGATATCCGTGCGTCAAAAGGATATAATGACCCTGTTGATTCTTGGCGTGTTAATTGGCTCGGTGATTTCAGCCATCGTTGGTTTAATGCAATACCTGAGTCAGGCAGGCGATTTAAAACTTTACGTTCTATGGACAATGGGCAGCTTACGCTCAGTATCACCCGATGATTTGCGTTTGCTGGTTCCATTGATTGTTGCTGGGTTGTTTGTTGCATGGATTATTTCAAAACATCTGAATATTCTGTTGCTTGGTGAGGAAAATGCACGCGCTATGGGCACACCTGTTATGATTGTTCGCCTGCTGATATTTTTCTGTGTATCAGTGCTGGCAGGTAGCATTACAGCTTTTTGCGGCCCAATTGGTTTTATCGGAATTGCTGTGCCGCACATTATCCGCAGCTTGTTTAAGTGTTCAGACCATCGCTGGCTGCTACCCGGGAGTATTATCGGAGGGGCAGGAGTGATGCTGTTCTCAGATATCCTCAGTAATTTTGGTCCGGCAGAATCTGTTATGCCAATAAATTCCATAACTGCGCTTGTCGGTATTCCATTTATCATATGGTTGATTATGAGTAAACACAAAAACTTTTTTTCCTGATGAAACATGCTGATACATACCTGCAAACACAAAACCTTGCGGTAGGATACGATCAGCACGCTCTGATTGAAAATATCAACCTGCAGGTGCAGACTTCACAGGTAATTGGCCTGTTGGGGACCAATGGGTCGGGGAAAAGTACGTTGCTTAAAACTATCATGGGCTTATTGCCAGCTTTGAGCGGACAGCTTAAAGTAATGGGTAAAAACCCTTCAGATATCTCTCAACGGGAAAAAGCCCGTATGGTAAGCTATGTTGCTGCCAGTGAAAGCCTCCCGTCAAACCTTCATGTCTACGAGCTTGTGGCATTTGGCCGGTACCCTCACACCGGGCTGATGAGCCGTCAAACCTCAGAAGATATCCGAAAGCAGGAAATGGCTATGGAGCAAATGCAGGTGAGTCATCTTGCCGGCAGGCAGTTGGCTGAAATAAGCGATGGAGAACGCCAGCGCAGCATGATTGCACGGGCACTTGCACAGGATACCCCGCTGATAATCCTGGATGAACCGGCTGCCCATCTCGATATTCAAAACCGTTATGAACTGATGCGACTGCTCCGGGGGCTTGCCGAAACCAGCAATAAATCCATATTGTTTTCATCCCACGACCTTGAAATTGCCCTAAACCATACCGATAAACTGTGGCTGATTAATGAAAATGGCATCATCAGCGGTTTGCCTGAAGATCTTGTGCTTAACGGACAAATTGATAAGCTTGTGCCATCGCCTGAAATAAAATTCGATCCAGTGCAGTCCAAATTTGTTATGCCGGTAAAATCACGTCAGAAAGTCTGCGTCAAAGGCAGGGGAGAGGTTCTCCAGTGGACAAATCATGCACTGAACCGGTATGGATTTGATGCCGACTGTAACAAATCAGAGGGGGTGAACGTTATTATCAGAGAAAATGACACAAAGCTGGTTTGGCAACTTGATTTTCAAGGTGAGTCCATAACCTGCCTGTCGATTGAAGAACTTGTATTGACCATTAAAAACATTCAGTTATGAACGGATTGAAAAAAGTTACGGCCTACATCCTCGTATTTATCGTGTTAGTAATGACCATTCTGGCTATTTTAGGCATCTGGGATGTTGTTAACCTTGAAAATATCCTGCGCCGTTCTCTCACATCTCTCTTTGTGATTTTTGTGGCATCAGTAATTGTGCTGTTTATATTTTCAGTGATGATCAAAGACAACCCTCAGGCAAAGAAATCGAGTTTTCAACAAAAATCTTCCAAAAAAGAGGAGCAACCTCAATAAGCAGGTTCTTAGATCACTGGCATTGATCCATTCCGTTGAGATCATTACTCTGCCACTGTGTTTTTGAGCATTGTCGTTGGGTTTAAACATTTTGTCGTTTTGTGTTGTTAATCAGTTATAACATCAAAATCAATTGACACATGGCAAAATTAGAATCAACGTATATGGGAATTCCACTAAATAGCCCGATTGTAGTCGGAGCCAGCAACATGGTGGAGAAAGAAGAAACCCTTAAACAATTGCAGCAAAACGGTGCCGGTGCGGTTGTCTTTAAATCCCTTTTTGAAGAACAGCTTCACCTGGAAAATCTCGAAATGTCCGAGATAACGGACGAAATGGATAACAGACATGCCGAAATGGCTGATATGTTTCCTGACCTGGAACATGCCGGGACACGTGAACATGTGATGAAATTCAAAAAAGCCCGTGACATCCTGGATATACCCCTCATTGCCAGCATTAATGCTGTTTATAAGAAATCCTGGCCTGTTTTTGCCAAAGAAATGGAGGATGCCGGGGCCAACGGACTTGAGCTCAACTTTTATGCCGTTCCAAAAAGTTTTGAAAAAAGCTCAGCGGAAATTGAAGATGAGCAGGTGGAAATCGTGAGAGAGGTTAAACGCATCGTGAACATACCGGTAAGTGTCAAGCTCAGCGATCAGTATGCGAATATCCTTAACCTGATTAAACGCATGGATGAAGCCGGCGCCGATGCATTTATTCTGTTTAACCGCTTGTTTGAACCGGAAATTGACCCTGACAAACAGGAACATATTGTGAATTTCGAGCTTAGTAATCAGGGGGATCACCGGCAGGCAATCCGCTTTGCCGGTCTGCTTTACGATAACATTAAAGCTGATATTGTGAGTTCTGGTGGCATTTTTGGAGCTCAGGATGTGGCAAAAATGATACTGGCCGGAGCTGATAACGTGCAAATGGTGTCAGCCATATATAAAAATCAGCCCGAACACCTGGCCAAAGTGATTGGAGATCTGGAAAAGTGGATGGAGAAACATCAGTTCAGCGCCCTTGAAGATTTTAAAGGCAAATTATCTCAGAAAAATGTTAAGGATAACCGCATTTACAAGCGTGCGCAATATGTAGATCTCTTGCTAAACGCAAACAATGTTTTCAAAAAGTACCCCATGCCTTAATTTTATTTCGCATGATGTATCATTCTATGAAGCCTTCTCGTTGCCGGGGAGGCTTTTTATGTTAACACCACGGAATGCGCTTAAATCAGGCAAAAAAGATGGGATGATTTCAACAAAGCCATTGACGCATATCCTTCTCGGTATTCCGAAATATCATTGCCAGTTAATTACTGTAAAAATGCTGTTACCAATGCCTTGCAGTTGCAATTTTCTGGATGCCTGAAACAATCCGTTTTATGGTTCCGTGAACCGTATATTATTGTGTTGAGATGCACGGCCGCGCGTCTCTGCTTTAACTGAAGGCAATTCCATGTTAACAGTGGGATTACGAAGCTTTGTAACCCTGAGGAGATATGAAAGCATTCCCGCAACCAATCGTATTTTTCCACAAGCTTTTTGCTTGATTTCAAAATTAATCTGAAATACAGTTTTTAATCAATAATTTTTGCTCTATCCCCTTGTTAATTAGCGAAAAAAGCCTACTTTTGCGGTTCAGTGAAATTATAAATAATGTCTAACTCAGTAATTTTAAAGGAATTAATTAAATGACTGACGAACAAAAACAAAACGCTCAAAACGCCGAGGCTAATGAGCAAAAAGCTGAAAATCAGCAAGAAAAAAAGGCTGAGGAGCCTAAGCCGGAAGCAAAGCCGGAAAAAATTACACCTGAAGACCTCAAAGAAACTGAGGTGCCAAAAGATTTTACACCTGAACAGCCCAAAGAAAACCCAACAGACTGGGCTACACCATCAGATGATTTTGACTGGACAGATAACAGCAAAACAGACGATGTTTACAGTGATGACCAGATTGAAGAAATGCAAAAAGTGTACAATGATACCCTTTCTACCATTTCTGAAAATGAAGTTATTGATGGTACAGTAGTATCTGTTGGAAAACGCGAAGTGGTTGTAAACATTGGTTACAAATCTGAAGCCATTGTTTCTGCCAACGAATTCCGCTACAACGAAGACCTTAAACCAGGTGACAAAGTGGAAGTCATGGTTGAAACGCTTGAGGATCCCAGTGGTCAGCTGCTGCTTTCTCACAAAAAAGCCCGCTCACTTCGTAGCTGGGAACGTGTCAATTCTTCTTACAGCAATGATGAAATCATCAAAGGCTACATTAAATGCCGTACCAAAGGTGGTATGATCGTTGATGTATTTGGCATTGAAGCATTCCTCCCGGGCTCTCAGATTGATGTGAAACCCATCCGCGATTACGACCAGTATGTTGGCAAAACCATGGAATTTAAAGTGGTTAAGATCAACCAGGAATACAAAAACGTGGTGGTTTCTCACAAAGCGCTTATCGAGGCAGAACTCGAAGCACAGAAAAAAGAAATTATTGCAAAACTCGAAAAAGGTCAGGTACTCGAAGGTACTGTCAAAAACATCACATCATACGGTGTATTTGTTGACCTGGGTGGTGTTGACGGACTTATCCACATTACCGACCTGTCTTGGGGACGCGTTCAGCATCCGGAAGAAATCGTATCTCTGGATGAAAAAATCCAGGTGGTTATCCTCGATTTCGACGATGACAAAAAACGCATTGCCCTTGGCCTCAAACAGCTTACTCCACATCCTTGGGATTCACTTGATGAAGAGCTCGCCGTTGGTGACAAAGTGAAAGGTAAAGTTGTTGTGATGGCTGATTACGGTGCTTTTGTTGAAATAGCACCAGGTGTTGAAGGCCTTATCCATGTGTCTGAAATGTCATGGTCACAGCACCTGCGTTCAGCTCAGGAATTTATGAAAGTTGGTGATGAAGTTGAAGCTGTTATCCTGACACTTGATCGCGATGAACGTAAAATGTCCCTGGGTATCAAACAACTGTATCCCGATCCATGGGAAAACATTGAAGAAAAATACCCCGTTGATTCACATCATAAAGCCAAAGTACGTAACTTTACCAACTTTGGTGTGTTCGTTGAACTCGAAGAAGGTGTTGACGGACTGATCCATATCAGCGACTTGTCCTGGACCAAGAAAATCAAACATCCTGCTGAATTTACCAATATAGGTGAAGACATGGAAGTTGTTGTTCTTGAAGTGGACAAAGAAAACCGTCGCCTGAGCCTCGGCCATAAACAGCTTGAAGAAAATCCATGGGAAGTATTCGAAACCATTTTCAACCCCGGAAGCATTCACGAAGGAACCATTACAGAACTTACCAACAAAGGTGCTGTGGTATCCCTGCCATACGGTGTTGAAGGTTTTGCTACTCCAAAACACCTCGTTAAAGAGGATGGAACTCAGGCTAAAGCCGATGAAAAACTCAACTTCAAAGTGGTTGAATTCAACAAAGATGCTAAGAAAATCTTTGTTTCTCACTCACGCATCCATGAGGATGAAAACAGAGCGCAAAAAGATGAAGAGCGCAAGGCTAAACGTAAAGCCGGTAAAAGTACTACCAAAAATGTTGGCCGCGTGAATGAGAAGATGGAAAGAACCACCCTTGGTGATGTTTCCGGTCTTGCTAAGTTGAAAGAACAGATGGAAGAAGACGAAAAAGCCTCCAAAGAAGAAAAAATGAAAGAAGCAAAAGCTAAGCTTGATGCTAAAGAGGAGGCGAAGAAAGCTGACGAACCAAAGGAAACCAAAGCGAAAGCAAAGAAAACTGAGGCCAAATCTGAAACCAAAGCCAAAAAAGCGGAAGATAAAAAAGAAGACACCGCTGAAAAAGCTGAGGTGAAAGAAGAAAAGTCTGAATCAAAACCAAAAGCCAAAGCTGAGAAGAAAGACACAGCTAAGGCTGAGAAAAAAGAGGATGACAAGGAGGAGAAAAAAGCTGACGCTAAAACGGAAAAAAAGTCGACTGCTAAAAAGACGACTAAAAAATCCACCACCAAATCAACTTCTAAATCCAAAGAGACAAAAGCTGACAATAAAAAGTCTGCTGAAAGCTCAGAGAAGAAAGATGAGAAAGAAGATGATGCCAGTGAAGATAAATAATAAACACCTCTCAATACTAAAAAAAACCGCCGGATTTCCCCGGCGGTTTTTTTTATGCTTATTCGTGTTGGGTTACTTAGAAACTGTGATGAAATTGCCCGTGCCGTTGGTCTGTAAATTCAGTTCAGGTGTTCCGCTGCAAATAATATCGCCTGAGCCATTTATTTCTGCCCTCAGCCTTTCGCTTACAGCAAGCTCGGCATTGCCGGAACCATTGATTGTTACCTCGGCTTCAGCAGACAGAAAATCCATGCCATAATAATTGCCTGTACCATTCAACATCACATCCTGAAATGAGCAATTGCCTGTATAGAAACAATCACCGGTACCATCAACAATGAGACTGGAATATCCGGTAATTCCGGCAAATTCAATATTACCGGTGCCATCGGTTTCAGCCTGGAGATCAATGCAATTGCCACTGGCTTTAATGGTTCCCGTTCCGTCTGATTCAATCCACACGTTTTTAGCTTCTGACCAGCTGCAAGCAATGCTTCCCGTTCCTTCGGTGATGATCTTAAAATTACCCAAACTGTCAAATGGCTCGGTGTTTAGCATATCTCCTGTTCCTGTGCTTTTAAGAGAAAAAACATCAGGCAGCGTAACGTGGGCTTTCAGATTAGCCGTTGGTTTTAGATTGTATCCGTCTTGTACATCAATAACCAAAATGCTGTCACGGACATAAATATCAATATGCTCCCTAAGGTTATCCTGGGCTTCAAGACTAACCTGACAGGATGTGCCGGGGCCATAATCAACATCCACAATGCCGTGCGTGTGAATAGAGTGAAATCCTTTTGTTTTGACAGACTCAAGTGTTGCACTTCCTGTGCCCCGAATGCGATCAAAGGGGTAAGTGCAGCTCCCCGCCATAATAGCCAATGCCAGTATTAAACCGGCTGTAATTTTTTTTTTATGCATAGTAAGTAGTGTTTTTTGTTCCGTGAGCTTAACGTAAATAGTATGCTATAGTTACAGCCTGGTTCTGAAAATAATGTTAAAACCTGACCTCTGCCTTCAGTACATGCGAAAGACACCTGCTTTCTAAATTGAAGCCATAAAAAAACCCTGGTAAAAAATTACCAGGGCTTATCTCATTTATGATAAAAACCTCATCCGTTTTTATTCGTTAGCTTTAATAAAACTTCCATTGCCGTGATTTTCCAATTCAATTTCAGGATCACCGTAACTAACAATATTACCGGTTCCGTTAATCCAGGCATTGAGTTTTTCAACCACATTGATTTCAGCAGAGCCGGCTCCATTTACTGTGACATCAGCTTTCTGGGCAACGAATTCAGAACCGAAATATTCACCGGTGCCCTTCAGCACAATTTCCTGATATGTTCCGAAACCGGAAAAGTGTGTGTCACCAGATCCGGAAATTTCAACACGGGTGTTGATGGCATTGCCTTCAAATTTAATATTTCCACTGCTGTTGTTAGTGGTATATAAGTCTTTTACTTTCCCATTAAGGCTTACATTGCCCGTATTGGTTGAACGAACAATGATGCGTTCAGCATAAACAAAATTACAACTTACGTTACCTATGCCATTCTGAATAATGCTAAGCTTGTCAACTTTGTTAAGGCCTTCTTCAACACAGGAGATGTCTCCGGATCCGCTATTAACAATGCTACGGATTTCCGGCATCTGTACATGAAGGGTTACCGGCTTGGTTGGGCGAACAAATGCCTCTTTATCAATAGTGGCATTTAATCCGCCGTCAATGGTATACACATCAATGTAACGCATGATGTTTTCCTGAGCTTCCAGTTCTACACTGTATGTGTTTCCCTGCGAAAAGACAACATCAATGTTCGAATTCATGTTGATGGATTCAAAATCTGAAATATTTATGGCTTTTTTAATGGTTTCGCCTTCGCCGCGTACCTGTACTTCAGACTCTGTACAGCTCGCAAATATTCCAAAAAGGCCAGCCAGGATAATAATTCCGATGTTTTGTTTCATAACGTTGGTTTCGTGGTTCGGTTTGTTTTACGGCTGCAAATATGGAGGTATTTATTTAGATAACAAAGATTTAACCCAAAAAAAACATTGGAGTTATTAACAGCCATTGTTGATTTCGAAAATCTCAATAAAAATCATTACTTTTGCCCTCAAAAACAGCAAATTGTATTTTTTAAAACGATACCGACGAGGCATAAAAAATAAGTACCGAAATGGTATGCCCGTCTTTGAAATGTTAACAAAGGACATTTCAGAGCAAATTTTGGCATGGTCAAATATGCTTAAAAACGGACTCAAATCACGCAAAATTTTCATTTACCCGCATTTTCCCAGCAGAGGCTCCACCATATATAAAGTGGCACGGAAAATGAATTATACCATTACCAACCGTCAGCCCGAAAATGCTGCTTTATGTGTTTATTGGGAATACCTGACGCATAGAAAAGAGTACCAGTTGCCTGAAAAATTATCCCTTTATATGCCGGTGGTGAACCTGCACAGCCGGGATATAAGCAAAAAGTACGTGGATGATGTCTTTAGATCTGTTTTTGGATACGGAACCATCATTAACCCACGGCAGTATACAGGAAAGTGTGTTAAAAAAAGCGATGTCAATGCCATGCACGACGGAATGATTGTGAACTGTCCAATAGCAGAGCCCGATGAAGACTGCATTTATCAACGCCTCATCGATAACAGCCTGGGCAATGAGGCTGTGGAAGACATCCGTGTGCCCGTGGTTAACGGATGCCTCGACTTTGTTTACCTCAAGCGCCGCTACATTTCTGAGCGTTTTCTTAATACCACTTTTGATACGGATGTAATTGCGGTAAATCAGGCGTTATCATCAACCGAGGTCCGGAAGCTGAATGAATTCTGCGAACGAAGCGGGCTGGATTACGGTGAGCTGGATGTTCTGCGTGACAA
>CAYQMB010000073.1:0-14656 GCA_964418565.1 uncultured Bacteroidales bacterium
CGGGGCGAAAAGCCCATAACATCGGGCAACGCCCGATGCATCCAACGCAAATCAACACCAAGCCCTGAAAGGGCGCAAGAAAACTGCAGCAAGCACAAAACATCGAACCGTAGCCACCTGCCAGGTCGGCATGATTCAAAGGTATATTCCAAAACATACCTATTCCTTCGATGCATGGAGATCTTGCAGGTTGCTCAATCTCAACTTCATCATTCGACATTCGATAATTCATAATTCATCAGATTGTTGCACTTTTCAGGATGCGATAAATCGCATGCCTACAGTGCCCAATCACTCACTCCTTCCATCACTCCATCTCACCATCTCTCCGTCACTCCATCTCTCCGTCACTCCGTCTCTCCGTCACTCCGTCTCTCCGTCACTCCGTCACTCCGTCACTCAATCACTCCATCTCTTCCTCACAAATCCCTTACAATACAATTCACTGACATATTTTTCGTTATAAAATCCACCTGTTTCAATGGCTTTTACTATTTTTACGCGTTATGGAACAAAAAGGAAATCCGGGAAAGCTGATTCGTTTAAATAAATACCTCTCCAATGCAGGAGTATGCTCTCGCCGGGAGGCAGATGAGCTGATTGCATCGGGTCAGGTAAGGGTTAACGGCAAAGTGGTTACTGAACTGGGCAGCAAAGTGCATCCCAAAGACAGGGTGGAATACAAAGGCAAGGCGCTGACACCTGAAAAACATGTGTACATTTTGCTGAACAAGCCCAAAAATGTGGTAACCAGCATGGATGACCCTGAGGGACGAAAAACGGTGTTTGATATCACCAAAAACGCCACGCCGGAACGCATTTACCCGGTAGGTCGTCTGGACAGAAACACCACGGGATTGCTTCTGATGACAAACGATGGCGAGTTGACACAGAAAATTCTGCACCCGAAATTCAATAAAAAGAAAATTTACCATGTGGGACTTGACAAGCCGGTAAGCAAGCAGCATCTTAAAGACATGGTAAGCGGCTTTGAGCTGGAGGATGGTTTCATCAATGCCGACGCTGCAGCCTGGGTGGATGATAGCAAATCCGAGGTGGGTGTGGAAATACATTCGGGACGTAACCGCATTGTACGCCGCATTTTCGAGCATATGGGGTATGAGGTAAAACGACTTGACCGGGTATATTATGCCGGCCTGACAAAGAAAAACCTGCCCCGCGGGAAATTCAGAAAACTGACGCAAAAAGAATTAAACATTCTGAAAAGTGGAAAATTTAAGTAGAACATGCATTTTTCTGGTTTTGCTTCTGATTTTGCCGGTGCTTGCATCACAGGCGCAGGAAAAGCTCCGTGGCCGCGTAACTGACAGCATCTCGGGAGAACCGCTGGCCTTTGTTAATGTGGTTTACAACCAGCAGCGGCAGGGAACAGCTACCGATCTGGATGGCTATTTTACGATTCCCGACAAGAGCAAAGCGGATTTTCTGAAATGCAGTTTTGTAGGCTATAAATCCAGGCGTGTGGAATTGCCGGTAACAAAGAATTTCATTGAAATCCAGCTAAAACCAAAGGCCTTTAAGCTGGATGAGGTTACCGTACTGCCGGGCAAAAACCCTGCCCACAGGATTATAAAAAATGCCGTTGCCATGCGGGATGAGCATGCTCCGCACGAGCTGGACAATTACCAGTATACCTCATACAGCAAGTTTTACGTTAGCCTGAAAACCGACAGCATGAAGAAAAGAATTGAGCGTGACACGGCAGGCAGAATTCCCGATACCTCCTCTTTGGTAAAAACCGTGGAATTTTTTGACAAAAACCATTTGTTTATGATGGAATCGGTAACCGATAAGCAGTTTGCCAGGCCCGACAAAGAAGAGGAAACCGTTTTGGCCAGCCGTGTATCGGGATTAAAAAACCCGGCGTTCACTTACCTGGCATCCGAATATCAGTCATTTTCATTTTACCGGCAAAGTATTGAGGTAGGCGGGCAGGAATTTGTTTCCCCCCTTTGCAACAACAGCCATAAAAAGTATTTTTTTCTGCTGCAGGACAGTTTGTACAATCAAGCGGGCGATACCAGTTTTGTTATATCCTTCAAACCCAAACAGCGTTCAAATTTCAAAGGATTACAGGGGCGTATCACCATCACATCCGATGACTGGGCCATAGAAAATGTCATTGCTGAACCCATGGAAAGCAGTGGCAGCTTTGATATCAAAATACAACAGAAATACGAAAAAATAGATTCGCTGCACTGGTTTCCGGTGCAGCTCAACACAAATTTTATTTTCCGTTTTGCATCGGCCAGCAGCAATAGTCTGAGCATAGGCACTTCTGAAGGCCCACAAAATACCGCTCCCATGATTGGTGTTGGTAAAACTTACATCCGGGATATTCGGATTAATTCAGACAGCATCAGCCGCCTGCGTGGTGGCACAAGCATTGTTTACGATAAAAAACTGGCTGAACGAGACAGTCTGTGGTGGAAACAACAACGACAGGAGCAACTTGACAATCGTGAAACGGAAACCTACCGCCTGATTGACTCAGTGGGCGAAGAAATGAAGCTTGACCGCATGGTGGAAATCATGGAAATCCTTGCTACGGGAAGCATTCCCTGGGGCGTGATTAACATAAAGCTGAACGACCTTCTCTGGTATAATGAATACGAAGGTTACCGCCTGGGGCTGGGGCTTGAAACCAACAAGCGCCTGTCAGAATATTTCAGTCTGAACGCTTATGGTGCATACGGTTTCCGAGACAAAAAACTTAAATACGGTGGTGGTCTGTCACTTTATCCTTTGAAGAACAAACGCCTGGCGCTTAATGCCGGCTGGTCGCACGATTTGCGATCTGCCAATCAGGTTAATTTTCAGCCAGCCATGCTAAGCACGGAGAGTTTCCGGTATTTGTTTATCAGCCAAATGGACTGGTACGATACCTGGTCGGCCAGCATTGAGGCCAACCCGTTTAGGGGTTTTTATGCCAAAACCTATCTGGATTTCAATCAGATTTCAATCACGAACACAAAACGATTTTACAGTGAGAATCTGTTGCCGGAATTCAGCGAATGGGAATCCGGGGTTGAGCTACACTGGGTTATCAAAGAAGATGTCATTCGTACGCCCAAAGGAAATATGCTAAGCATGGGCAGCAAATATCCTGAGATATTTTTCAACACCCGTTACGGTTTTCCGCATCAGATGAACAGCAGCGAATACTGGCGTTTTGAAGCCCGCATTGAAGATGTGATTGAAACCCGCTGGATAGGGGATTTTCATTTGACACTGGATGCAGCCTGGCTGCACAGCGATAAAAACCCTTACCTGCAGAAATTTTATCTGCCCGGCTCGGGTAAATGGCTCGACTCAGACCACAGTTTTGCCACCATGCGCCCGCATGAATTCCATGCTGACAGGTATCTCGCCGCCTTTTTCAAATATGACATCGGCAGCCTGCTGTTTCATGTTAATAAATGGAAACCCGAATTTGCGCTTGTTACCAACGCCTGCATCGGCGAGGTGGATGCTTACCCGCTGGCAGAAAATGAGGTTCTTTACCAAAGCCATCTGACACCGGAGAAAGGGTATATCGAATCGGGTATACAATTCAATGCGCTGTTAAGACAGAGCTTTATAAAATACGGAGCCGGCTTTTATTACCATTACGGCCCTTACAGCACCCCACAGTTCAAAGACAATTACGCCATTAAGTTCAGGATGGAGTTTTCGTTTTAGGGTTTGATGGTTCAAGCCTAAAACCTTAAAAACAAAACCCGGAGACGCTTGTTTTTTTAATAAAGAGAAAATATTATGAGAAAAGCAGCACTAGTTTTACTGATGATTATTTATGGTTTCATTGGTTCAGCGCAGGAAAACAGAGTTGTCTATGACAGCAGTGCTAATCAGAGCATTCTGATAGGTGAATGCAGTTGGGCAGGCTTTGAGCAGGATGGTTTTTCTGAGTGGTTTGATGCGGGTTATGATGCTTATCAGCCCAATGACAGCCTGATGGCCCGGCTGAGGGAATTGCTTGATGATCAGCCCCTGGAAATCACGGTTTATCAGGCTACCTGGTGCCCGGACAGCCGTCGTGAGCTCCCGAGGCTAAAAAAAATCACCGATGGATTAAAGTCGGATGTGTACACTGAAATATATTCTTTGAATCGTGCAAAACGCCTCGAAAAAAATGCTTTGCCTGAAGATGACGTAGAGTTTGTTCCCACCATGGTATTCAGACTTGATGGCGTTGAGGTAGGCCGCATTGTTGAAAGTCCGGAATATTCCCTGGAAGCGGATATTGTCAGATTTTTGGAAAAACAATAGTTGCCGCCGCTTTAACGGGTAACAAACCAACCAGTCAAACCAAGCTTGCCCCTTTTTACGGATGTAAAACTACGTAAAACTACCTAAGTGGCGGGTTTTCATGAGTACGTATACTCACATAAAGCTCATATCCGCGGATGAATGCATTTACATTATATCAAGTGATTTTTCTGGTTGGTGACGCAATGCACTGCAACAATGCGTTGTGTTTGAAACATGCTGATTTATCCGGCCCTGCAAGCCTCTTGCATGTGGATGTTTTGACCTGGAATAATTTATTGATAGTCATCTTGCTTGGTTTGTCAGGCTTGTTGATTTTACGTTTGGTTTTGAATTCCCAAAGATTAAAACAGGAAAAGCACCGGAAACATAAGGCTGAATCAGACTTGAAATCCTGTTCTGAAAAGCAGTTGGATATGGAAGCAAGCCTGGATAAACGTGATAAAATCATTTCAATTTTATCTCATGACATCAAGGCTCCGCTGGGACATGTAAAAGCAATGGCTGATATGTTGTATGCTTCACAGGAATTGAAAAGTGATGATGGTAAATTTTTAATTACCGGAATTCGCAACGGCTTGACAAACAGTATAACGATCCTTGACAATGTGCTTTTGTGGATAAAGCGGGAAAACGGGATGCAAATATTACATCCTGAAACCCTGCATGCAGAGAATTGCATTAAAGAAAATGTGGATATGTACAGAGGCATGATGTCCCGAAAACGGCAGGAGGCAGTTCTGATTATTGATCCGGGTAAGGTGATAACAGACCCCAATGTGTTTTCGCTTGCACTGCGGAATCTGCTTTCCAATGCAGTGAAATTTTCTCCTGAAACCAGCAAAATAGTTGTTTGGGGTAAAATTATTGGTACAGATTACCAAATTAAAGTTTGTGATCAGGGGCAGGGACTGGATGAAGATGCTATCACAAGACTAATGAATAAAAAAGAGGGATTTTTAAAAACCGGAACCAGTGGTGAAAGAGGCAATGGCATGGGCTTAAGTCTGGTGATGGATTTTCTGGAGAAACAAGGATCCGTTCTTAAAGTGGAAAGCACCCCTGGTAAAGGCTGTTGTTTTTATTTCGAAGTTCCACTTGCTTAACCTGATCACTTTTCTGTAACGTAAAATTTCTTAGGTTTGCATTCTACTGCAAACAATGCACTATGGAAAACCGGATTCCTGATAAAATCAGCCGTTTTATTGGTGAACATCATGTTCTTACCCTTGCAACTTGTTGCAACAATCTGCCATGGACAGCTAATTGTTTTTACATCTGGTTGGAGGAAGAGCAGGCTTTTGTGTTTACATCAGATGATGATACACGACATATTTCTGACAGCATAAAAAATGATTTTGTCGCTGGCTCCGTTGTGCTTGAAACTCGTCACGTGGGAAAAATTCAGGGACTGCAATTCCAGGGACAACTTGAAAAAGCTAAGGGTGATATGTACAAAACATGCCGCAAAGCCTATCTTAAAGCGTATCCCTATGCCATTCTGAAAAAAACCGATTTGTGGCTGCTCCGGGTTCGGTTTATGAAGTTGACGGATAACCGGATGGGATTCGGAAAAAAACTGTACTGGGGGGAAGCCGATGTATGTTAACTTGCACGACAGGCTACCTGATTACGAATTGCTTGATTCCGGAAACGGCCGGAAGCTGGAACGTTTTGGAAATTGTGTGCTGGACAGACCGGAACCGATGGCACGTCATCAGGCTTCAATGAATTCTGATTTCTGGGGAGAAAAAACTCATGCCAGGTTTTTGCAAGCTGGTCGTACATCAGGAAAATGGATAAAAACCAAAGCCTGTCCGGATTCATGGAAAATGCCTTTGAACCTGAACAAGGCTGAGCTGGAGATTGAACTGCGTTTGTCCGGATTTAAACACATTGGTATTTTTCCTGAGCAGATCCTGAACTGGAATTATGTCATGGAATTACCACAGAAAAACAAGCCGCCTGATTTACTTAATTTGTTCGGTTATACGGGTGTGATGTCACTTGTGGCAGCTAAAGGCGGTTACAGCGTGACCCATGTTGAGGCGCTTAAGCAATTAAATCATTGGGGTAAAGAAAACATGCTTGGCAATAATCTGGATGGCATTCGCTGGATCAGTGATGATGCGGTAAAATTTTGTGAAAAAGAAAAGCGAAGGCAACGCAGTTATGATGTCATTGTGTTGGACCCTCCGGCTTTCGGAATGGGCAAAAAAGGAAAAACATGGAGGCTGCAAAAAGACATCCTGCCGTTGATGCAGAGCATCCGAAGCATACTTAACCCTGCTGGTGAGGTTATTTTAAGTGTTTATGTCCATAATCTGGATGCAGACAAGCTTTGCAATGATATTTCCGCTCTTACAGGATTAAATGTCCATACAAAAATGCATGTCAGGGGTGTTTCTGATAAGGATGCCAGCGTGGACCACGGTTTTATGATTCGTATGAAAATGCCTTAATTTAAAAAGTATTTGACGAATGGATGAACAAGTTTTGCTGATGTTAACTGCTTGTCCTGAATATCATAACGGTTTTCAGTGATGTCATATAAGGCTGTAAAAATATCATCTTCTTTCAGGGCATTGTCCGGAATGCCTGAAAATAATTTTTTCAGATCTTCCAGATCTTCCAGACTCAGTAAAATGGAAAGATTGGTGCCTTTAATGGGAATACGGATTTTACGGCGGTAAAAGCTGTTTTCATTAAGATTTTCATAATACTCACCGTCTATTCGTAAAACAAATTTTTTGAGCATGCTAAACTGTAAAAATGACAGTTTCCATGACAAGTTGCCAAATTCTATAATGATGTCGTTATCGGGTACGCTGCGTACCACCTGGCCTTTATCTGTGCTGTATATTCGTGTGTTCATATTCAACTCCTTCTGGTTTGTATTGTACTCCTTAGTAAGGAAACAAAAAAAGTGCCAGACTGTTTAACCTCAGACAGAAAGAGGATTTAATGAGGGGTTGCAATCAGCTATCATGTAATTTTTTACCTTTGCATGAAAGGAAGATACCTATGGATCGCTATCTTGAAAAAGCTGCTAATAAAATCAAAAATGCTCAGCATGCAGTGGTGTATACGGGTGCAGGTATATCTGTAGAGAGTGGAATACCACCGTTTCGGGGAGAAAACGGGTTGTGGAATAAATACGATCCCGAAGTGCTGGAATTGAGTTATTTTAGGCAGAACACTCAGAAATCATGGGAAGTGATTAAACAGATTTTTTATGATTTCTTTGGCCGGGCCAAACCAAATCCAGCGCATGAAATTATTGCATCCTGGGAAAAAGCTGGTCTTATAAAATCGGTTATCACACAAAATATTGACAACCTGCACAGCGAAGCAGGCAGTGAAAATGTGATTGAATTTCACGGGACATCCGGTTCGTTTGTATGCATGAAATGCGGACGGATTATCTCAACAGAAAATATTGCTATAAGCGGATCAGCACCTGTGTGTGATAAATGTGGCGGGCTGATGAAACCAAATTTTATATTTTTTGGTGAGCAAATTCCGGAGCCGGCAGGTTCACAGGCATTTGAGGAAGCCAAAAAGGCAGATGTGTTTATCATTGTTGGTTCCACAGGCGAAGTTATCCCTGCATCCTGGATACCACGGGAAGCTAAGCGCAATGGTGCATATATCATAGAAATAAACACACAGATTTCCGGATTCACTTCAAATACAAGCGATTTGTTCTTGCAGGGAAAAGCCGGGGATACCTTTCAGATACTGGATAACCTCATAAAACAGCAATCATCATGAAAATCGTATTTGCCGAACCCATTACCATACCGAAAGACCGAGCTGACAAACTGCGTGAAACGTGGCACAAGAAAGGCCATGAGCTGATTATTTATCCGGACAGGGATGAACGTCAGGAAGCACTTATTCGTCGTTTATCTGATGCAGACATTGGTCTGGTAAGCAATATTCCGCTTAACCGGGAAACTATTCAGCATTTTGATAAAATGAAATACCTTGTGGTGGCTTTTTCCGGTACTGACCATATTGACCTGGATGCCTGCAGGGAAAAAGGAATTAACGTTTCCAATGCTGCCGGATATTCCAATGAATCCGTTGCCGAACTTAGTCTGGGTTTAGCGCTTGCTTTATACCGGAATATACCTGCGGCAGATATACAAACCCGAAAACCAGCCGGACGCGATGGAATGCTTGGCATGGAAATACACGGAAAAACTGTCGGTATTGTTGGTACCGGCCTGATTGGAAGTAAAACAGCGCAATTGTTTAATGCCCTTGGTGCGCGTGTTCTTGGGGTAAACCGTTCAGGAAAGGAAGCTGAATATTACCGTCACGTCAGCCTTGAAACCTGTTTGCAAAATGCGGATATTATCAGCCTTCATGTTCCGTTAACGGCCGATACAAAGCATATGATTGGGGGAAATGAGCTTTCCCTTATGAAACCGGGAGCAATCCTTATTAATGCTGCCCGCGGACCTGTTGTGGATTATTCTGCTCTGGTCCGAGCTCTTGATGCCGGGAAGCTTGCCGGTGCAGCACTGGATGTATATGAAACAGAACCTCCGCTGCCTGAGGGTCACCCTTTGCTAACTGCTCCCAATTGCCTTCTGATGCCACATATCGGTTACGCTACAAAAGAGGCCATGGAAAAACGTATTGCCATTGCCTTTGATAACATCCATGCATGGTTGGATGGGAAGTGGATCAAAAAAGCCTGGTGAAAAATCCCGCCTTTTGGGCATTGAATATAATGCCAATTAGGGTCTGCTGAAAAAGTCTGGTGTGCAACAGACTAACAAACGCAATATCCGTGTTTTTACAACTCTATTGATTGTGAGATTTAGCTTAATAAATCACAATTAATGAACGTATTGTTCCATAATGCTATTTATAAATGCACGCTTTTTTTAGAATTCAACACAAAAACCCTGCATTTATAATGGTAGATAGTGATATAAATCCTTGACTCTTTATGGTGCTTAGTATTTTTCAGCAGACTCCGGTTAACCATTTCACGGTGTTTGTTTATTCCCTTTTTTTGGGTCTCTTAATCCCCGGCTGAAAACAGTTGATTACCGCTAAAAGCAAGATTGCCTGCAAAATTATTAAATGACTTTGGTTGTTTCTTTGGATAATTCCATGCAGATTTTGTATATTTGTCCCACTATTTGGGGATATACAAGTAGTTAACATGTGAAAAATAACAACCTGCGTTTTACTGTGTCACAGTAATAACAGGGTATTGATTTATTAAGGGGATAGTAAACAAAACGTTAATCAATTCCGGATATCGGTGATATTAATTGATATCCGGAAAATAAAAAACCAAAACCAATGAGATCCGGAAAACGAATTTTCTCAATCATCGTCGTTGTGTTGTTTCATAACGCAATATTTGCACAATCTCTGTATAATAACGGAGCAGATATCAAAATTACCGACGGCGGTTTGATGTATGTGGATGGAACCCTGCAAAACGAATCCGGTCAGATTGACCTTGACAATGCCAGTCTTAACAGTGAACTTATTATTCAGGGAGATTTTGTAAACAATGCCACAGCTCTCGGTGATGGCTATATAAGGCTCTATGGCGATTGGCTCAACAACAATATATTTACTGCCGGAAGTGGAACCGTCTTTTTGGAAGGCGGAAATCAGCAGCTTGGTGGTAGTGTCTCCACAGCATTTAATAACCTGACACTGGATGGAACCGGCCTGAAAACGCAAAGCATTGATCAGTATTGTTCCGGAGTTCTGGATCTAACCACTGTTGAATTGCAGACAGAAACTTATGGCTTTTTTGTTGAAAACGTTAGTACCTCAGCCATTACGCGTGTGGATGGTTTTGTCTCCAGCCTGAATGGTGGGTTTCTCTCCAGAAATACCAACCAGGCATCGCCGTATCTTTTTCCTGTCGGATCAAGTGTAGGTACTTCTCGCTACCGGCCTGTTGAAATCACACCGGAAAACACAACAGCCAATACCTATAAGGTACGCATGGCGAATGTAGATGCTAATTCCGAAGGTTTTGACAGAAGCCTGCTTGGTAGTGGTATCTGTGAAATCAACCCCTTGTTTTATCACCAGATTGACAGATCTGCCGGAACTGCCGGAGTCGATATGAACATCTATTTTGATATGGCTGCTGATGGTGATTTTGAAGGCATATCCAATTGGAATGTCAGCCCCAACCAATGGGAAATAATCACCGGAAGTACAACTACAACAGGAACGCCACTTGATGTTGCAAGTGCTACATCATGGAATGATTTCTCTCAGCTTGCTTACGGCCTGTACATTTCTACACCCAATGTTGTTGCCGGTGGAAATACCCCCATATGCCAAGGCGATGACATTAACCTGACTGAAACCGGTGGTGATGCTACAAGCTGGAGCTGGAGCGGACCCGATACTTTTTCTTCTGCCGATCAAAACCCGGTAATCAGTAGTGCCACAACCGCAGCTGGTGGTACCTATACAGTGACAGTTACCGATGCAGCGGGTTGTACAGCCAGCGATAATGTGAACATAACGGTAAACCCAACACCACTGGTGAACGCCGGGAGTAATTCACCTCTTTGCGAAGGCGATGACATCAATCTGACCGAAACCGGTGGAGATGCTACATCCTGGAACTGGAGCGGCCCGGGTACGTTTGCCTCCGCCATTCAAAATCCAACAGTAACAGCTGCTACACCTTCGGAAAGTGGCATCTATTCTGTGACAATTACTGATGCCAATGGTTGTACAGCTGAATCCACCACGGATGTGACAGTGAATGCCACCCCGGCAGCTACGGCCGGCAGCAATTCGCCCATCTGTGAAGGTGGTGATATCAATCTGACTGAAACCGGTGGTGCAGCTACAAGCTGGAGCTGGAGTGGCCCGGGTACATTTACCTCAGCCTTCCAAAATCCGACAATAACAGCCGCAACACCCTCCGTAGGCGGAACCTATAGCGTTACCATTACGGATGCAAATGGTTGCACTGCCACTGCTACTACCGACGTTAATGTCTACACCAATCCTGCTGTGAATGCAAGTAGCAATTCACCCGTTTGCGAAGGTGGCGATATAACCCTTAGCGAGACCGGAGGTGCTGCAACATCATGGAGCTGGAGCGGTCCTGACAGTTTTACTTCAACAGCGCAAAATCCTGTAATATCAGGAGTTTCTCTTTTTGATGGTGGCACATACAACGTAACAATAAGTGATGCCAATGGCTGTACAGCAACCGATAATACAAGTGTTGTTGTCAATAAAACTCCTGCAGCTATGGCCGGTAGCAATTCGCCCGTATGCGAAGGCTCTGATATCAATCTGACTGAAACCGGCGGTGATGCCACAAGCTGGAGCTGGGACGGTCCGAATGCATTTACCTCCTCTCAGCAAAATCCAACAATAACAGCCGCTACGCCCACAGAAAGCGGAACCTATGGCGTTACCATCACCGATGTAAACGGATGCACAGCTACTTCCACAACAGACGTGACAGTGAACGCTACACCAACCGCTACCGCCGGCAGTAATTCACCAATCTGTGAAGGTGGTGACATTAACCTTGCCGAAAGCGGAGGTGATGCTTCATCATGGAGCTGGAGCGGTCCGGATGGATTTACTTCAACCCAACAGAACCCGACAATATCTGGCGTAACATCGGCTAACGATGGCCTTTATACAGTTACCGTTACCGATGGAAACGGCTGTACGGCTACATCCGATGTGGATGTAACTATAAACCCGACACCTTCAGCTATCGCTGGCAGTAACACACCTGTATGTGAAGGCGAAGACATCAACCTGAGCGAAACGGGTGGTTCGGCAGTGAGCTGGAATTGGGACGGTCCTGGTACATTTACTTCATCTCTGCAAAATCCAACTGTTACGGCTGCTACTCTAACAGAAAGCGGAACCTATTCAGTTACTGTTATTGATGCCAGTGGTTGTACGGCTACCGCTACTGCGGATGTAACGGTTAATGCAACACCAGTTGCTACCGCTATCAGTAACTCTCCTGTTTGTGAAGGCGGAGATATCAATCTCGGTGAAACCGGAGGTTCGGCCACAGCATGGAGCTGGAGCGGACCGGATGCTTTTGCTTCAACCCAGCAAAATCCGACCATATCAGGTGCAACAACAGCCAGTGATGGTCTTTATACCGTTACAGTTACCGATGGAAACGGCTGTACGGCTACCTCCAATGCGGATGTAACGGTAAACCCGACACCTATAGCTACCGCTGGCAGTAACTCACCGGTATGTGAAGGTGGTGACATTAACCTTGCCGAAAGCGGAGGTGATGCTTCATCATGGAGCTGGAGCGGTCCGGATGGATTTACTTCAACCCAACAGAACCCGACAATATCTGGCGTAACATCGGCTAACGATGGCCTTTATACAGTTACCGTTACCGATGGAAACGGCTGTACGGCTACATCCGATGTGGATGTAACTATAAACCCGACACCTTCAGCTATCGCTGGCAGTAACTCACCGGTATGTGAAGGTGGTGACATTAATCTCAGCGAAACCGGTGGTAATGCAACATCATGGAGCTGGAGCGGTCCGGATGGATTTGCTTCCGTGCAGCAGAATCCCGTTATAAATACAGCAGGAACGATAAACGATGGTTTGTATACCGTTGTTGTGTCTGATGTAAATGGATGTACTGCAAGCAATGATGTGGATGTTACCGTTCATACAACGCCTGCGATAAATCCGGAAAGTAACTCTCCCGTATGTGAAGGCGGGGATATAAACCTTAACGAAACCGGAGCTGCTGCATCATCATGGAGCTGGAGTGGCCCGAACAGTTTTTCTTCAGCAATACAAAACCCGGTAATTGCAGCTGTGTCACTTGGTGATGGTGGAACCTACAGTGTAACCATTACTGACGTTAACGGATGTACAGCATCCGGCAGTACCGATGTTGTTGTCAATAAGGCACCTGCTGCCCTGACAGGTAGTAATAGCCCTGTTTGCGAAGGTGATGACATTAATCTTACAGAATCAGGCGGTGATGCCGATACATGGAGCTGGAGTGGCCCGGATGGCTTTACATCTACCGCCCAAAATCCGACCATAACATCAGCTACAACGGTGGCAGACGGAACGTATTCAATCACCATTACAGATGCTAATGGCTGTACTGCAACCAATAGCACCAGTGTTACAGTTCATACTGCCCCCATGGTTACAATTGGCAGTAATTCTCCGATTTGCTCCGGAGATAACCTGAATCTGACAGAAAGTGGCGGAAGTGCTGCATCCTGGAGCTGGAGCGGACCCGATGGATTTAGCTCTGCTTTGCAAAATCCTTCCGTAACGGCTGCTACAACTGCTGCAGACGGACTCTACTCTGTTACCATAACAGATGCAAACACTTGCACAGCTACTGCTGATGTGGATGTTACTGTAAATCCTGCTCCTGCAACACCAACCGTGTCTGTGGATTGCTCAGGTGGCGTTGATGCAGGAATTATTTCAGTTACATCACCGCTTGGGCCAGAATACGAATATTCAATTGATGGCACCTGGCAGGCAACAACTGATTTTGGTCCGCTGGTAAATGGTACATATACTGTTACCGTAACTAACGTAAATAATGGTTGCACCACTGCGGGAAGTCCTATTACGCTGGATTGTGGTTGTTCCAATCCTCCAACCCTAAGCCTGAGTGCAAATTCTGGTGCCGTTTGTGAAACCTCACCGATTACTTTAAGTGGAAACTCATTTGGAGGCAGTGCGACGGAGGTGAACCTTTCGCACGATGGTAATGGCAGCCTGGACCAGATTAATTTTAACACAACGCCTTTTGAATTTACATACACACCCAGCCCACTTGATCAGGGCAATATCGTTACCATTACCATATCAACAGACAATCCACTCGGGGCACCATGTGCTGAAGCTCAGGATTCTTATAGCCTTACGGTTAACCCTTTACCAGGAATCATTGGCGG
The DNA here is from genome assembly GCA_964418565.1 of uncultured Bacteroidales bacterium. Classification (GTDB taxonomy): domain Bacteria; phylum Bacteroidota; class Bacteroidia; order Bacteroidales; family ML635J-15; genus JAQIBY01. The sequence goes on from CAYQMB010000073.1 coordinate 14,247, forward strand.
AAGTAATTCACCAATTTGTGAAGGTGGTGATATAAATCTTAACGAAACCGGTGGTGAAGCTGTAATCTGGAGTTGGTCCGGCCCTGATGGATTTACTGCTTCGGTACAAAACCCAACGGTCACCAATGCAACAACAGTGGCAGATGGAACCTATTCTTTAACCATTACTGATGTGAACGGTTGTACAGCTACTGCTACTACAGATGTTACAGTTCATGATACACCCACAGCAACAGCGGACAGCAATTCACCCTTATGTGAAGGCAGTGATATCAACCTGACAGAAACTGGTGGCTCGGCAACAAGCTGGAGCTGGGACGGCCCGAATGCATTTACCTCCACTCAACAAAATCCGACAATAACAGCCGCTACGCCCACAGAAAGCGGAACATATAGCGTTACCATCACCG
>CAYQMB010000074.1:0-14602 GCA_964418565.1 uncultured Bacteroidales bacterium
GAAAACTTGAAGGACAAACAGGATCGCTTCGATAAAATAAGACAGGAGGAAACTGCCATTTACCAAAAACTTGAGCTGGACCATGGCGAGCTGCAAAGGGTGAAAACCATGCTTGAACAACTCAATGATTACAAACAGGCTGTTGAAGATGTCCGGCATGGCAAACGTTCGCAGGATGAGGCATTCAGGATCCTGGAAAATCACCAGCTATGGCTTGAAAACAAAAATGAAATTGAGTCCCTGTTAACCGAAGACCTGGAAGATGCAATCCGCAACCTCGAAGAAAAAGCCGGCAGATTTGAGGCCCTTGTTAAGGAAATATCGGGCATCCGGCAGAAGATCAGAACAGTGCAGGAAGGCACAGTTCTCGAAGAAGCCCTGGCAAAACGCGATGCCGCCATTGAAAACCTGCAAGCGCTTTATGAAAAAAGTCTGACAGCCAACACAGGAGCCATGCTTGTGCAGCACCTGAAAGAGGAAACACGGGAACACAATTATCCTCCGGTGTTTAAAAAAGCATCCATGCGTTTTGAAAAAATTACCGGTGGTCGGTACAGCCTGAAAATGCAGAGCGGGGATGAGGAAAATTTCATGGCCTTCGATAATAAAAATCAAAATTTCCTTAGCCTTGACAAGCTCTCAACAGGTACACGCATTCAACTGCTGCTCTCTGTCAGACTGGCATTTATTGAAATGCAGGAAAGCGATTATAAACTCCCCCTGCTTGCAGATGAGCTTCTTGCCAACAGCGATGATGTGCGGGCCGAAGCTGTAATTCAGGCCTTGCTTGAAATCGCCCGCGAAGGCAGGCAGGTCTTTTATTTCACAGCACAACGGGATGAAGTATTCAAATGGCAGGCTCATTTAAACCAGTCGGATGTGCAGCATCAGCTTGTTACCATCTCTGCCGATGACAATAAAACAGCACCCTTGTCGCCTGAATCCCGTGCGGAGGTGCTGTCCCTGACCCATGAAAACCTGCCGGAACCAGAGGGTGATAGTCATGCTGTCTATGCAAAAAAAATTGAGCCGCCGGCCTTCAATCCCATGACAGAGCATCCATCTGAAATCCATCTCTGGTATGTCATTGAAGATACAAACCTCTTGTATAAATGCCTTAGCAGGAATATAAGCAGCCTGGGTGCCTTGCTCCGCTTTCTGGAGGCTGGTGGTGACATCGGGGCAGGAGAGGAGTTGCTTCAAAATCTGGAGGAGAAATACCGCCTCCTGCAGCGCTTTGTCGACATGTACCGGCAGGGACGCTCAAAACCCGTGGACAGGCAGGTGCTTGAAGAGTCGGGGGCCGTTAGCGGTAGTTTTATCGATGATGTTTCCGGCCTGTTGTCATCTGTGAATTACGATCCCCAAAAATTGATAAACGAGCTGCGTAACAGTGGCGTCAAAGGTTTTCGATCAACCAAAACGGATGAACTAGAAACCTACCTTATTGAAAATCAGCACATCAGCCAGGATGAACCCTTGACAAGTGATACAATCAACGCTCAGCTACAGGCAACACTTTCCGGTATGAATATAAACAGGGAAACAGCCGACCGAATGTTGCAACGTATTCTGAATTCTGATGGTTAAGTTTGATTATGTGGGCGAGTCCCGCCACTGGCGGGTCGGGCTATCCGCTTTATCTGTGGCCGCCGGAAAATGGCGCCCACAGGATGTCGCTTCTATCCCTCTCGCAATTATGCGCTAAGGCCTTGTTGACATGCGTAAAGGTAATAGCTTAGCGTTTAGGGTGTACCATGGGTACAAACCGAACACCAGTGATGGTTTCCTGTTCCAGCTTGTTGTCCATGGTTTTAGTGATTTTCTGCAACACTTGTTGATTTTTGCCTACCGGCAATACCATAATGCCACCGGGTTTAAGCTGCTCAATGAGTTGCCCGGGAATTTTTTCCGGTGCAGCGGTGAGAATAATGCGGTCAAATGGTGCGTGTTCCTTCCAGCCCTTATATCCATCGCCATGCTTTGTTACCACGTTTTCATAGCCTAATTCTGAAAGCAAATCGGCTGCGCGCTCAGCCAGCCCTTCTACAATTTCTATGCTGTATACGGTATCCACAATTTCTGCCAGCACCGCAGCCTGATATCCTGAACCTGTGCCGATTTCAAGAACCGTTTCATCTCCGCTCAGGCCAAGCTCGCTTGTCATCAGTGCTACAATATAAGGCTGAGAAATGGTCTGATCGTAACCAATTGGTAAGGGCCCGTCACTGTATGCATGGGGACGCATGTTTTCGGGAACAAACTTGTGCCGCGGAACGTTTTTTATGCTTTCAAGTACTTTTTCATCTTTAATGCCTCGTGCTATAAGTTGTTCTTCAATCATGGTTTCGGCTTTTGATTTCCATTCGTTTTCATTTTCAACGCTGTCAGTTTGGTTTTGACAGGAAGCTGAAGCAGCCGGAATGGCCAGCATCAAAAAAATTGTGAAATATTTCCGGATGTAATAGCATGCCATATCAAGTGTGGTTTTCCGGTTTCAGAAAACTTACAATTGAGCATGACACTATGTTCAGAAAGTCAGGCTTAAAAATCAAAAATCACACCGGCATTAACACCAAGGGCATTGGTGGAGTGTAACTCAGAAAAAATGAAATGGTACTTGAAATTTGCATTCAGACGAAAGCTTTCAGATACCGTGTAATCAAACCCAATCAAAGGTGCAAAACCGGTATAGATATCAGAAGTTGCTCCGGTGCCTGTTCGGCCTTGCCGGTAAATTCCTGCATCAGCACCGGCATACGGACTGAAATCATGACGGAAAAAAACAATCTCTGCTAAAACCGTTACAGGCATGGTATACGTATTGTATGTTCCCAGGTAGGTGTCCTGCTGATTTCTCAGGTAATAACCCAGGTTTGCCCCCATGCGGAAATTGTCATTAAAGGCATATTTTCCCGTAATCTGAAGTCCGATTTGTGTGACACCGGTTTCGGTGCGGGTGAATTGCATCATGCCACCTTCCAGTAAACCTGATACCTGTGCCTGTGATGCTTTGCCTGAAAACAGCATTGTTATTGCCGTAATGAGTCCTATCCAATAGATTCGTTTCATCAAAACCTGTTTTTTGTTTGCCCGACAAGCTAATCATAAAATTTTTTACGGCAAAATACCGGCAGGAAAACGGCCGGATGTGTTTCCGGCCGCTTAAATACATTAGTGTTTTATGAATGAAAATTCCGCTGTTCTGCCTTTTTTATCAGAAATTTGCAAAATGTAATTACCTGTACTCAGGCTTTCCAGTGATATTCGCTGGTTTTCAGTACTGACAGGGATGGTTTTGCCTGTATTGTCAGTTACGTGAAACTGGTAATTGTCAGCTTCAATACCATTAATATTAAGAAATTTACTTGCGGGGTTAGGGTAAATATCAACTGTTTCTAACAGGTATTTTTCCTGGCTTGCTGAAGAGCTTTTAAGCCAGTTGACAGAACTTCCGCTGAAACTACCTTCAGAATACGACTTGAAATACGTCATTACCGGAAAGCGAACATCGGCTGTATACCAGTAATAAATGCTGTCTGTGGATGTTCCCACAGGCGTACCGTTATCAGTGTCGGTTGTGTTGCGAATAATCTGAACACGCATGGCATTTGTATACGTTTCCTCTGGGGTAATTAGTGTGCCATAGGCATCGGCAGTAACTTCAAGGGTAACATCACGGTCGGCTTGCATGAATCCGGATACTGTGCCGCTGGCGTTGTCTGAATAAGTGTCCCCGTAATTCATGGGAAAACGCACCTGATCTTCGCCATCCGTGTAATTTACGGTTGAAAATGATGAAACAAATCCCATAAACGTGAAATTTCCTTCGCTGGTTTTAAAATACGACTGGGTACCGGACTGAGAATAAAAAATGTCCGACGTGGAAAAATCACCGGAACTTGCAGCCTGAATGACAACATCCCCTGTGCTGGCATGTGTCAACGAAGCAAAATCCCAGGTAACGCCTGCGCCCTGGGGCCCCTCATTAAATCCCGATGGGGGATTGCTTTGAATCATCTGGGTGAAGTTGTCACCTATTTGCGGGTTATGTGCTGATCCTGTTAATGTGATTTGGGCATTAAGACCCGTAAATCCGATTATAAATACAAAACAAAGTAAAAGTTTATTCATAATTCCTCCTTTTTATGCTTAACAGCATTTGTCGTGAGATGTTCAAATCCATTGAGATGTTAAATGGTTCACAATCAGGTGTTCATGTTTTTCTGCAAGTTGCAGGCATGCAGAAATAGCATTGTCGGATACTGTATCATGGTATTAAAAGCTGTTAAAGTTTATTTAAACATAACAATTGCGTGCAACGAATCCGTTTCCCGGGCGTCATATTAATAAAGAAACAAACCGATGCGCAAATTATGGTACATAGCAGTTGTTATTATTATCCTTACAGGTTTTTCCTGTGAGGAAGACAACTACATCCGGCGCAGCATTATTAACAACACAGAATATCCCTTATCCATGAAAATTAAGTCTGCAGGTTCACAAAATGCAGACACAATTACCATCCTTCCCGGCGAGAAACGTGTGATATCCAAACATCACACCAGTGAATACAGCGGAACGTTTTATCCCCTTACCGGCATTGATTCGCTGCGTTTCCTGCAAACTGAAAATCTGCTTGTTACCGCAAACCTGATGGATCAGAAAAACTGGGCTCTGGTTGGTAAAAAGCATTCTGCAGCTTCTGATGTAAGTAATGAACTCGTTTATACCGTTCGTCCGCAGCAAATCTGGATTGTCAGCCGCAAAAATCAGTAAGTTTTCTCGCATTCCGGTGTTAAACTATTTAAAAGAGACTGGAATAATTCTGGTACTTCAAACATATTTTATTAATTTTAGCATTCAATAAAAATTAGATAACTATGTTTAAAAAAGACGTGTACATAGAGCGACGCAAAAAGCTCAAAGGTTTAGTAAAAAGTGGTATCATTCTGATTCCGGGAAACAATGAATCTCCTATGAATTATCCTTCCAACGGATACCATTTCCGTCAGGATAGCAATTTTTTGTATTTCTTTGGTCAGGATATTCCCGGTATGATGGGTGTTATTGATGCCGACACTGGTGATGAATACATCTTTGCCGATGATGTGGATATTGAAGATATTGTCTGGATGGGGCCACAGCCCAGCATTAAGGCGCTTGCCGCTGAAGTTGGGGTAGATAAAACGGACAAATTTGGCGCGCTTGCCGGTTTTCTTAAAACGGCAAAACAGAAAAAACGCAAAATCCATTTTACACCTCAGTACAGACACGACCTGATGATTTACATCCACAATGTGCTGGATATTCCCTTCGATGGAATGAATGATCATGCCTCAGAAGAACTTATCAAAGCATGCGTTGAACTCAGGAGCATCAAAGATCAGTACGAAATTGCCGAAATTGATAAAGCATGCGATATCGGGTATATGATGCATACTCAGGCCATGAAAATGGCAAAACCCGGCGTGGTGGAACGCGAAGTAGCAGGCCGCATGGAAGGTGTTTCCCTTTCTCATGGGGGTGTGCCGTCCTTCCCCATAATTCTTACCGTACACGGGCAAACTCTGCACAATCATTACCATGGTAATGTAATGCAGGAAGGTAACCTGATGCTCGCTGATGCAGGTTGTGAAACCACATTGCATTACGCTTCTGACCATACCAGAACAACCCCGGTCGGTGGAAAATTCACCCAGCAACAAAAAGATATTTATCAAATTGTGCTGGATGCAAACAATCATGCTGCGGCGATTGCAAAACCCGGCGTTACATACCAGTGGGTACACCTTCAGGCAGCAACGGTTCTGGCTAAAGGTCTGACAGACCTAGGAATCATGAAAGGAAATCCCGATGACGCTGTTATGAATGGCGCACATGCAATCTTCCAGCCTCACGGCCTTGGACATATGATGGGCCTTGATGTGCACGATATGGAAGGTCTGGGTGAAGATTATGTTGGTTATGATGATAAAATCAAGCGTGCCGAACAGTTTGGACTTTCCGGCCTCAGACTTGGACGTGAACTGAAAGAAGGGTTTGTCCTTACCAATGAGCCCGGCTGTTACTTTATTCCCGAACTGATTGACCTGTGGAAACGCGATAAAAAGCATGCCGACTTCATCAATTATGATAAACTGGAATCTTACCGCGACTTTGGTGGCATCCGCCTCGAAGACGATCTGCTGATCACAAAAGACGGCAACCGCCTGCTTGGACAAAAACGTATCCCGATTACCCCTGAAGAGGTGGAAGAAGCGTGCAAAGGCTAAGATGAAAACTCTGTAACAACTTACTGCCCTTCTGATTTTCAGGAGGGCAGTTTTTTTGTTATCTTTAATCATGTCAAATTCAGGATTCACCATAGCCATACTTGCAGGCGGGAAAAACCGTCGGTTTGGTGGTGAAATAAAAGCCCTGCAGTATTTCAGAGGCAAACGGATTCTGCAACACCTGCTGGATACCTGTACGCCCTTATCAAATGATGTATTTATCGTAGCCAATCAGACAAATGCTTTTCGGGATTATAAAGTCCCTGTAATATCAGATGTTTTTCCTGATAGCGGACCGCTTGGTGGTATTCATGCAGCCTTAACAGTTGCCCGGCATGATTGGACGCTGGTTCTGGCTTCCGATATGCCCCTGATCAGTACCGGGGAAATTGAATACCTGAATTCACAGTTAGCCGATAACTGCAATGCCCTGCTTCCTTGTCATCACAACCAATGCCATCCATTACATGCCATGTATCACAAATCTGTTTTGTCGGAAATTGAATCTACGCTTAAGCATAGCAACAGCCTGTCCCTGCAGATGTTTACAGATAGCATTGCGGCAAAAAACGTGGAGGTGAGAAATCCGGCATCCTACGTTAACATTAACACCCCCGAAGATTTGAATCATTATGAAAAAAGTATCCATTATAAAGGTTGAAAACCAGACATCGGTAAAAAAGTCCGATTGGGTTGAAGAAGAATTTGATCTGAAAATCATTGTTAATGGATTAGAATACAGGCGCATAGAATACTCCGGTCATCAGGCCGCCGAATTATGCATCGGATTGCTTTTTGTTGATGGAGTAATTCACCACCGGGAGGATATCAAAAGCATAAAAACAGAAAAGCAGCGTACAAGACTGGAAATACAACCTGGTGACAAAAAAGTTCCGAAACCCCGGGCGGATTATACACTGAGCACCGGTCAGATTTTACGGCTAATGGAAACATTTCAACGAGGTAGCCTGGACTTTCAGCGCACAGGAGGAAGGCATTCTGTGGCAATAGCAGTTGACGGTACTGTCGGCCCCCGGTTTTCTGATATCAGCCGGCACAATGCCGTTTTAAAACTCATTGGATATACGCTGCTGCATGATATTCCTCTCAGCAATAAAACCATTTTCTTATCATGCCGTATTACAGCATCCATTGTGGAGAAATTTTGTGCATGTGGTGCTGCTGCTTTAATTACAAATGCTGCTGTTTCTGAGAAGGGAATAGATTTGTGCAAAACCAGTGGTATTGCCCTTGCCGGTTTTGTCAGAGGCAATAGAATGAATGTATATGTTGATACAAATCTGATTTATTTTAAATAAATGTTTATTCTGGGAACAAAATCAATATAGCTTTATATGCTTTATTTTCGTATATTTAGATTCCAAACCTAAGCTTATGACCAGCCGGGAAATTATATCTAAGTATAAAGCTGATAAGGATCAGCTCTTAATGATTTTGCACGAAGTCCAAAACAATCATCCTCAGTCGTACATTTCTGAGGAGGATATTATACTCATTGCAAAGCATCTGAATACAACCAAAGCTGCTGTGTATGGTGTAGTGGAATACTACTCCATGTTCAGCAGTAAACCACGTGGTAAGCATATCATCCGGGTTTGTAAATCCCCGATGTGCCGAATGCTTGGCAGCGCCGATGTGTTGACTTTCCTTCAACAAGAACTCGGGGTGCCTGTAAATCATACCTCATCTGATGGAATGTTTACTTTGGAACTTTCTGAGTGCCTTGGCCATTGCGATAAAGCACCTGTAATGATGATTGACGAATACCTGTATTCCCGGCTGAGTGAGGCTAAAATCCGGCATAGCCTTGATTATTTCCGGACCAAACCCTAAAACATCAGCCATGCAACACACACAAATAGTACTCAAAAACTGCGATAACATCCGCCCTGAAAGTTTCCTTGACTACCGTGAAACCGGCGGAATGAATGCCTTTAAAGATGCACTCTCAATGGATCCTGAAAAGGTGCTGAAAGAGATAAACCGTGCCGGTTTAAGAGGGCGCGGTGGAGCCGGCTTTCCCGCCGGACTGAAAGGTAAATACACGGATGAATCCATTTGTCGCTACTGCGGACAAAAGTACATCATCTGCAATGCCGATGAAGGCGAGCCCGGCACCTTTAAAGACAGGGTGATCATGGAGAAAAACCCGCACCTTTTTATTGAAGGCATGATGATCGCTGCCTGGGCTATTGGAGCTACAAAGGGCTATATCTACATCCGTGCGGAGTATACTCAATCCATACAGCGGATTGAAACGGCCCTGGATAACTTTTACAGCTACGGCTGGCTGGGCGAAAAACTGGATAAAAGCAAAAATTTCAGCCTGGATATCGAGCTGCGTCTGGGTGCAGGTTCCTACCTCTGTGGCGAAGAACTTACCCTGATAGAGTCCCTCGAAGGAAAGCGCGGATACCCGCGAATAAAACCGCCGTTTCCTGCGCAGCACGGATTATGGCTTCAGCCAACCTTGGTGCATAATGTGGAAACCTTTGCCCATATGCCCTATATTATCAGGTGGGGGGCAGAGTCTTACCGTAGTATTGGCACAGAAAAATCCCCGGGAACAAAAATTTTCAGCGTCAGCGGCGATGTGAATAAGCCTGGTAATTATGAAACGGAAATGGGAATATCACTGCGCGAGCTGATTGATGTGGCCGGAGGAATGAAAGATGATGTCCCACTTAAAACTGCCGTTATCGGAGGGGCAGCCGGTTCGTTTATTAACAGCGATCAAATGGATGTTTCCCTCTGCTTCGACGGAATGAAAAAAATTGATGCCGTGCTAGGCAGCGGTGCCGTGATGATTTTGAATGAAACACGGGATCCCGTAGATTTCCTGGCTTGGATCCTTGAGTTTTTTAAACACGAATCCTGCGGAAAATGCATCCCTTGTCGGGTGGGAACTGCTCAACTTGCCCTTATGGCTCAGGAAATTGCCGGCGCTGATGATAAATCAGCTCTGCTTGATAAAATGGTGGCTGAAGCCGAATACATTGCCGAAAATTCATTATGTCCTCTGGGAGCGTCACCCATCATCCCGCTCTCCAGTTTTAACAATAATGTCAAACACTTAATCTGATACCGGTATGGCTAAACGCATTAACATCAGTATAGATAACAAAACCATTGAAACTGAAGCCGGAGAAAATCTGTTGCAGGTGGCTCTGGATGCAGGTATAGATATTCCACACCTGTGTTATCATAAAAAACTTTCACCCACCGGAGCATGCCGTATGTGCAGTGTGAAAATCGATGATCAAAAGGGGCTTGTTATGGCCTGTACCTTGAAAGCAGAGGATGGCATGAAGGTTACGGCTTTTGATGATGAGATCGAAACAGCCCGCAAACATACACTCGAATACCTGTTGTCAGAATACAATTCCAAAACAGACGGCACATACCATGATGAGGTTATGGAACTGGCTCGCCATTATGGCATTGATACCGAAGAAAAGCGATCCATCCCCAACATCCACAGCATGATTGAAACGCGTGTGGATGACTCTTCTCCGGTATTAACATATGATGCCAGCAAGTGCATAAAGTGTTTCCGCTGTATAAAAGCATGCGATGAGGTGCAGGGGAAAAATGTTCTCTCCTATGCTGATCGTGGCCTGACATCATACATTGTAGCCGGTAATGGCATATGGGCAGATTCTGAATGCGATGGCTGCGGGGAATGTGTGCAGCTTTGCCCAACCGGTGCGTTGATAGAAATACCGCATCGCAACGAAATTAACCTCAATGAAATTGATAAAAAGATTATCACAACTTGTCCCTATTGTGGTGTTGGGTGTCAGATTGAACTGTCCGTAAACGATAATAAAATACTTCGTAGCGATGGTGTAGAGGGTATCTTGCCAAACGATGGCCGCTTGTGTGTTAAAGGCCGCTTTGGTTACGATTTTGTGGACAGCGATGAGCGTCTGACACATCCCCTCATCAAAGAAAACGGCAATTTCCGTAAAGCAAGTTGGGATGAAGCCCTGAACCTGATTGCAGAGAAATTCTCAGGCATTAAAAATGCATTTGGCGGAGACGCACTTGCCGGTTATGCATCGGCAAAATGCACCAATGAAGACAATTACATCTTTCAGAAGTTTGTGCGTATGGCATTTGGCACCAATAACCTGGATTATTGTACCCGTTTGTGCCATGCATCAACCGTTACCGCCATGCTGAAATCCATTGGCGATGGGGCAGGCAGCAATTCCATTGAGGATTTTGAAACTACCGATTGTCTGTTTGTTACCGGCAATAATATCATTGAAACTCATCCCGTAACAGCCACTTACGTAAAAGCCGGTGCCAGAAAAGGGCAAAAAATTATCGTGTGTGATCCAAAATGGACGCCCCTGGTGAAACATGCCGACCTTTGGCTGCAGCAACGACTGGGTACGGATGTCGCCCTGCTGAACGGAATCATTCGGCAGATCATTAAGGATAACGACTACAATAAAGCGTTTATCGAAAAGCGCGTGGATGGCGGCATGAAAGCTTTCGAAGAACTTAAAACGCTGGTTGAAAAATACACACCAGAGTATACGGAGGAAATCACGAGAGTACCGGCCGAAAACATCATACAGGCAGCCCGGATGTATGCACGCGCAGAAACTGCTATGATCGCAACAGGTATGGGCATGAGCCAGCAAACCAGCGGAACAAATAATGTGTTTTCACTGATTAATATGATGCTGATTACCGGTCAGATTGGTCGCGAACGCTGCGGAATAGATCCGCCAAGGGGACAAAACAATGTGCAGGGAGCTACCGATGTGGGCGTTTCTCCGGTTGTCTTTCCGGGCTACATTCCCATTGATGATGAATCAAACCGGAAACGCATTGCATCCCTGTGGAATACCGACTTCGATGCATTGCCGGGTGAAAAGGGTCTGACTACTGTGGAAATTATGCATGAAGCTCATAATGGTAAAATCAAAGGCATGTACATCATGGGTGAAAACCCCATGGTCACAGATCCTGACCTTAATCATACCGCCGAAGCACTTGAAAAACTGGATTTTCTGGTTGTTCAGGATATTTTCCATACCGAAACCACGCCATATGCAGACGTAATCCTGCCGGCAGCTTCCTTTGCAGAAAAAGACGGCACCTTTGTGAATTCTGACCGCCGTGTGTTGCGTGTGAGAAAAGCTGTTGAAAGCCCCGGTGAGGCGCGTGAAGACTGGAAAATAACCCATGAAATTGCCGCCCGCATGGGAGCTGATCTGGGAACATACCAGTCTGCTTCAGACATATTTGATGAGATCGCACAGGCAGCCCCGATCATGAAAGGAATCTCCTACGACAGAATTGAACATCAGGGCATTCAGTGGCCTTGTCCGGATAAAAACCACCCGGGAACAAGCACCCTGTTTCTGGACAAGTTTAACACAGAAAGCGGTAAAGCAAAACTAAATCCCGTTGATCATACAGAACCCTCAGAACAGGCAGATGGTGACCATCCCTTTATCCTGAACTCGGGTCGTATTTTATATCAGTATCATTCGGCTACCATGTCACGCAAAAATGGCAGCCTCAATGCTTTTGCAAATGAGTCATATGTGTTGATGAATCCGGTTGATGCAGATAATCATAAATTCAGAACCGGGGATAAAGTTATCCTTAAAAATAAACGGGGGGAACTGATAACCAACCTTCGGGTTTCAGGTGAAGTAGCTATAGGAGAATTATTCATGCCATGGCATTATTCCGAATCGCTTGTGAATAAACTCACCAGAGCGGAACTTGATCCGTATAGTAAAATTGCGCCGTTCAAATTATCTGCAGTAAGCATTGAAAAAGACGCATGAAAATGGTGAGAGGATGTAGCATGATAATTGTTTTTGCTGTACTGATGTTGGGTTGCGGACAAAATGACAAACGCGAAATAATCATATTTCATGCAGGGAGCCTTTCAGTGCCCATGGCTGAGCTGGAAGCTGCATTTGAAGATAAACACCCGCATATTGACATTGTCAGAGAAGCCACCGGTTCGGTTGATTGTGCCCGGAAAATTACGGAGCTCAATAAGTCCTGCGATATCATGGCTTCGGCAGATGTGTCTGTGATTGATACATTTCTTATCCCGGAATATGCAACCTGGAACCTTCCATTTGCCGGAAATGAAATGGTGATTGCTTTTACGGAAAAATCCCGCTATAAGGAAAGCATCAGCAACAGCAACTGGCATCAGATTCTGGCAAAAAAAGATGTGTATTACGGCAGGTCTGATCCTGATGCCGACCCGTGCGGATACCGCTCTGTTTTAAGCATGAAATTGCAGGAAAAACGCCTGGCTGCAAATGGGTTAACACAACAGTTGATGACAAAAGACCAGGAATATATCCGTCCGAAAGAAACTGATTTGCTTGGCCTGCTGGAATCGCATGCCATTGATTATATTTTCATTTACCGCTCGGTAGCGGAACAACACAAGCTGCCTTATTTACGTCTTAGCGATTCGGTCAACCTGTCAAAACCTGCGCTTAACAACTGGTACAGTAATGCGGAAGTTGCCATAGCCGGAAATAAACCGGGACAGACAGTGCAGATGCAGGGGCAGGCTATGGTTTACAGTACAACGCTTTTGAATATGGCTCCCAACCCTGAGGATGCCTTAAGTTTTCTGCAGTTTATGTTAAATAAGGAGGGTCGGAAAATCATAAAACAAAACGGACAAAACGCAGTTTATCCAAAAAACACAAATCAAATACCTGAAAAACTATTGCCTTTATTATGAAACATTATCTGTTAGCATTTATTTTAATCGTCTTGATCACTGCATGCAAGCAGGATGAGCAAGACAACAAAAATTTGTCATCCCAAAGGCTGCAGCAGGCGCCGGAACATACAAATGACTTTTACGACGATGCCGATGGACATGCATTGATAAGTGTGGATTCCATCCTGGTTAGCGGGGAAGTAAGTGAGCCTGTGACAATTCAAAAATCCGCGTTGCCACGGCACTCTGTTTTGTTTAAAGATACCCGCTTTACTCCTGAAGGCGGGAGGTTTATTGGTGCGTATCAATACCACGGATATAGCCTTTACGATATACTGAATACCGTAACGTTGGAGAAAGCCAATGCCGATGATTATTCACCTATAATAGATTTGTACATCATTGTTGAAGATGCTTCGGGTAATACCGCTGTGTTTTCATGGGGAGAGATTTTCTATCCCAATAACAAGCATCAGATCATCATTGCCGATTCCGTAAATCCGATTCTGCCTTCTAAAGTAGATGATAAATGGCCCTTGCCAAAAACAGCCCAACTGATTGCAGGGCATGATCTGTATACAGAGCGCAGCTTGTCTCAGCCGGTAAAAATCACGATCAAAAGCATACCGGGTTACTTTCCTTCCATTCCGGAAGATATGCCACTTTACTCACCTGGTATTGAATTGCTGAGCGCCGGCGACAGCCTTACATTCATTTCAGAGATTCCCGACAGGCTGCCATTGGTGCATTACAAAAATACATTTTATGGTCGCGGGCGGGGCATTCACGGAATTACTGATTTTTATGGTGTTAGCCTGAAATCTCTGTTAAAAAAGCATTATGGCTTAACTGCTGACAGGTTAAGACACGGCTTGTTTGTGATTTCGGCTGCAGACGGTTACCGTGCGGCGTTTTCGTATTCGGAAATCATGAACCGAAACGATCAGTCTGAAGTGATCCTGAACGATCGCAATGCCGGAACCGAAGGGGGCAGATACCGCCTGTTTGTGGCCGCCGATTTCTTTAGCGACAGAGCCATTAAATCTGTAAATACGATAGACCTTAAAATGACAAACTGATGACAAAAAAACGACTTGACATCAGCCATGTGATTTTTTCTGTTTTGGGAGCAGTTATGTTGCTGTTTATCATCGCACCCATGATTTCCTTGTTTTTGAAAACAAAACTGCCGGCATTTGCAGAAACCGTAGCCGATCAGGATGTTCGCAGCAGCATTGGATTAACGCTGGCATGTTCTGCCGGAGCCGTGTTGTTTTTCTCAGTTTTTGCTATTCCTTTTGCATGGCTGATGGCACGTAAACAGTTTCCCGGAAAAACCATTATCCGTGCTTTAACCGATCTGCCGGTGGTGATACCACATACTGCAGCCGGTATTGCACTGCTGGGATTTATTTCACGCGATACCGCCTTTGGACAGGCTGCCGACAGCCTCGGCTTTTCTCTGGTAGGCCATCCGGTAGGCATCGCGCTTGCCATGGCTTTTGTCAGTTTGCCATTTTTGATTAATGCTGCCCGGGATGCCTTTGAATCTGTGCCGCGTCATCTCGAACTGACAGCT
>CAYQMB010000075.1:0-14024 GCA_964418565.1 uncultured Bacteroidales bacterium
CTTCAACTTTATTGAGTATTTCTGAAATCAATTCTTCGACGGTTACATTTTCAGCCTCAGCCTCGTACGTCAATCCAATGCGGTGACGCAGAACATTATGACACATGGCACGCACATCTTCGGGAAGAACATAACCGCGGCGCTTGATAAATGCATAAGCCTTTGAAGCCAGAGCCAGGTTAATGCTTGCACGTGGAGAGCCGCCAAAGGATATCATATGCTTAATGGATTCCAGATTGTACTGATCCGGTTGGCGAGTTGCAAACACAATATCAAGAATGTAGTTTTCAATTTTTTCATCCATATACACATCCCTGACAACCTGCCGCGCTTTAAGTATCTGCTCCGGCGTAATCACCTGCCCGGCTTTGGGGAATTCACCCAGCACATTTTGTCGGATAACTTTGCGTTCGTCTTCTTTTTCAGGATAATCGATCACCACTTTCAGCATAAAGCGGTCGACCTGAGCTTCAGGCAGCGGGTAGGTTCCCTCCTGCTCAATGGGATTTTGAGTGGCAAGCACAAGGAAGGGCTCTTCCAGTTTAAAGGTTTCATCACCAATGGTTACCTGACGCTCCTGCATGGCCTCAAGCAAAGCTGACTGCACTTTTGCAGGCGCACGGTTGATCTCATCCGCCAGAATGAAATTGCTAAAAATCGGTCCTTTTTTAACAATAAACTCTTCGTTCTTTTGTGAATAAATCAGGGTTCCCACCAGGTCGGCAGGCAACAGATCCGGTGTAAACTGAATCCTGCTGAAACCGGCATTCACCGTACTGGCGAGCGTGTTGATTGCCAGAGTTTTGGCCAGACCGGGAACACCCTCCAAAAGGACATGGCCATTGGAAAGCAGGCCAACCAGCATTCCTTCCATCAGAGGTTTCTGCCCCACAATTACTTTTGACATTTCCATGTTCAGCAAATCCATAAAGCCGCTTTCGGCATGGATGCGCTCATTCAAAGCTTTGATATCTACTGTTTGCTCCATAACTACATATTTAGATTAAGGCTGTTTTTGGGTTACGAATTTATAAAACTTCCGTGAAAAAACGATGAACAAACGCATTACAATATGCAGGCCGGTTAAAATTTTGTTAAAGAATGCAAGTTTTGTTTTCACACGAAAATCCTTACCTTTACTACAGTGAAAACTCAGACATGAACACAGGAGACGGGAAAGAAGAACAAGCCAGACGAATAAGTGCTGCTCCAACAGGCATGCGGGAATATCTGATTCGCAGCTTTGACAACCTGGGGCTGGCTATGAACTTTGCCAGGAGCGAAATCCGTGGTAGCAACGCTCAGACCTGGCTGGGGTATTTTATTAACCTGGTGCAGATTTTACTTGCTACAGCGATTTACTGGCTCATTTTTGGTGTATTCCTCAATGTTCCTACAGGAGAAATCCCCTACCCGCTTTTTGTGCTTACCGGAATGATTCCCTGGGTGTATTTTTCGAAACTGGTACAGGAAGGTGGAAATAGTTTAATAAGCTCGAAGCATCTGTTGTCAAAAATTTATTTTCCCAGGGTAATACTGCCCATCAGCAAGGCTTTGCCTGGATTGATTGACTTTGGGTTTGCTCTTATCGTGGCTTTGATCATTATGATAGCATCAGGTATGCCTGTGCGCATGGAAATGCTGATGGTTTTTGTTTTTTTGCTGATAATTGTATTCAGCGGCATTGCATTGGGACTTTGGATTTCCAGCATTTCCGTACGATACAGGGATTTATCAAGATTGATACCTTATCTGATCAATTTTGGCTTTTTTCTCACCCCGGTTTTCTACCCCGCCACCGTAGTACCGGAACAACTGGAATTTATCCTGTACATCAATCCAGCGGCGTTTGCTATAGAAGGAATGCGCTGGGCGCTTTTCGGTAATGCTTTCCCTGATGTTTATTATCTGATTAGCCTGGTGCCTGTTACAATCTTATTTGTTTGGGGATGGCACAATTACCGCATAAAGGAAAAGGAATATGCAGACATCATCTAATCATAATGTCATAAAAGTCGGTTCGCTGAGTAAAACGTATACTCTGCCGGGTAACTCAAGGCAAAAGCATGTCACTGCTCTAAGTGATATTAATCTCGACGTTATTAAAGGTGAGATGATTGGCATTATCGGTCCCAACGGATCGGGCAAAAGCACCTTGCTGAAAATCATAAGTGAAATTACAGCTCCGGATTCCGGATTTGTCGACATTCAAGGTAAAGTAGCTTCTATTCTGGAGGTTGGCACCGGGTTTAACCCGGACCTTACCGGACGGGAAAACATTTATTTGAATGCCCGACTACATAAAATGAAAAAAAAGGAAGTTGACAGTAAACTGCATAATATCCTGAATATTTTTGGATTCCCTAAGTTCCTTGATAGTCCGGTAAAACAATACAGCAGCGGAATGTACATGCGCCTGGCTTTTGCAATTGTAGTCAACATTGATGCTGACATTTACTTGTTTGATGAGGTAATGAGCGTGGGCGATATGGCATTTCAGGAACGCGCCCTGGAAATCATGAAACATCTGAACCGGCAAGGAAAAACAATCGGCATTGTTACACACGCTCCCGACCAGATCGTTGAAATTGTCGACCGTATGGTACTGCTGAATAATGGCAGAATTGTTACAGTAAACACACCTGAAAAGGTGGTGCAATATTACCGCAAAACAACACTTGATCAAGGCAGTGCAAAATCCCTGACTCCATGCCTGAATTATCCCGACACAGAAAAACTGAAATCAGTGTACGAAAGGCATGAAGGAGAATTCAGACTTGAAAAAATCAGCATAAACGCTGAAGGTAAATCCTGTGCCGAACTAAATTCATCAATACAATCAACCATCAGCTTATCATTCAAAACAAGCATAAAAGGACCTGTCAGCATTGGAATTTACATCAATGATCAGCATTACAATCAAACGCTGTTGTCATGCTTTTCAGATGCTGAAAATTTTGATGAAAACAAACTATACTCCCTGGAAATCAACATCCCGGCAGAATATTTTAATAGCTTTTCCGGGCATTTGGGGGTTCTGGTTATTAAAAATTCCAGAATTCTGATGAATTATAACAAAATATTGGTGTTCAGATATTCACCACCACAGGAAGAATCCGTTTTTAAACAGATCAGCGGTTATGTTAACCATAATTTTTCAATGAGTATAAAGGAGAAATAGCATATGTTTAAATTTTACATAAAGGTTTTTGGATGCCCGATGCGGGGTGTGGAAGCTGAGAGAGTAAAACGCTATTTTAAAGCCAATGGCGGAAAACCCGCTACAAAAAAGAAAGCGGATGTGATTGTGATATTTGGTTGCTCTATTGTTGAAACAACCAATGCCATTACCATGGATTACATTAAAGCTACCGACAATGAACGACAACGCATCATCATTTCAGGTTGCTCTCCGGTGATGAGCCAGCAGGAAATCCGATCATTTTTCAAGGGTGAATTGTTAGTCTCCAGCGAGCTTGATAAAATTGACAGCTTGTTTCCTGACTTTACCACGCCTTTTGAAGATATCCCATTGCCCGCTAAAAGCCATAAGAATCTGGAGTACAATAAGTTTTACCTGAGCCAGTTCAGGCAATACCAAAAGCCCGGATTATTGAATCTGAATGTTTCACCACAGTTGATTATCACAAGCCATGGGTGTCCCAATGCCTGCACGTATTGTACGGTACGCATGGCTATGGGAAAACTCAAAAGCTACAGTAAGGAAAGAATTGAAGACACATACAAAACAGCTCTGGACAAGAATCAACAGGTTTTTGTGTTTAACGGCGATGATACCGGAGCTTACGGACTGGATATTAAAAGTGGGTTTGATGAATTATTGCTGCACCTCGACAGCATAACACCAAAAGAAAAATACGTGCGCTGGGCCATTGATAACCTGCATCCCCGCTGGCTTTTGAAATATCAGGATAGTTTCAACGATCTGGTTGAGAAGCATCGCATTGTGGATATGGTCATTCCCTTTCAGGCTGCTTCAGATCCCCTGCTGAAACGTATGCGCAGAAATTACAATATTAAGGAGGTCATCGGGGCTTTAAAACAATTAAAAACACTGAATCCGGAGCTAAAATTAACAACTCACTTTATGTTTGGCTTCCCAGGTGAAACCGATGAAGACGTCAGGGCCATTAAAAACATCATCGATCAAAATGTTTTTAGCCACTTTGTACTCCTCAGGTATTTTGAATCGCCCATGGCTGAGAGCTCCAAAATGACCCCAAAAATACCGGTCAAAAAAATCCAGAAAGACATGAAAGAAATTGAACGCTATATACTTGACAAGGGCCTGATTTGTCAAATGACAGACTACACCGGAGATTAAAAAGATAATGACAAAAATCAAGCTACATAGCGGAAGCCTGAAACAGTTTGAATACCGTATGAACTGGATGCTTACACAAAAGTGTAATTTTAATTGCCGGTACTGTAATACAGAAAAGCATCACAGTTTCGCCCGTGTACTTAGTCCGGAGCAGGCAGCTTCGGCTTTTGAACGCACCGGGGTATCCTGGCTGATATTACTTACAGGTGGAGAACCTTTTCTGTATCCCCGGTTCACGGAGCTTTGCAAAGCACTGACACAGAAACACACCATAACCATTACTACCAACCTGAGTCATCCCTCAGTGTATGAATTTGCTGAGAGCATCGACCCGGAAAAAGTCTTATCCATCTCAGCCAGTTTTCATTATGACGAACTCAAAAAGCATAACCTGCTGGATGATTTTGTGGACAAATGCCGATACCTGCAGGAGCGCGGATTTCGCTTGCTGGTGAATTTTGTTGCCTTCCCTCCTCACATCAGCCGGATTGAAAAAGATACAGACATGTTTCATAAGCTCGGTATAGAAACCATTGTCTATGGTTATCGGGGCATGTATGATGGAAAAGAATACCCACAGGCATACAACAAAACCGAGCTGGAGTTCCTGAATACCTATGCCCTGGATGATACTGAGCTTATGATTGCCCGTGGTAAAATGAATTTTTACGGAAAACACTGTCATGCAGGCAGCAGGTATTTTGTCATGAAGGAAAACGGTGATCTGCAGCGCTGCTTTACACTTCCAAAAGTTATCGGTAATTTGTTTGAAGGCAATATCCCGCTCAACCGGGGCACAAGACCGTGTTCTGTTAACACCTGCGAAGATTATTATTTTGGCAGAGCGGCTGTAACAAACAAACCGGCTTCGCACATATGGTTGTTATCACAAAAAATCAGACGCATTATAACAAATGAAAATAACAGTCCGGTATGAGTAAGAAAACCGAATCATATTACGATGCCTGGACAAAGCGGTATATGGCTTCAGGCTACGGAGATATCATACAGGCTCATCGTCCTGCAAATGTACACGATTTGCTTGATTACACCGCAGAACAGGCCGGCATAAAAGATGGCATGACAATACTGGATGCCGGTTGCGGTGTGTGCGGACCTGCCATATATTTTGCTGAAAAATATGACATAACAATTCATGCTCTGAGCATCTCCGGCGAGCAAATCCGAATTGCCAAAGAGCGCATCAGCAAAGCCGGGCCGGAAAATAAAATAATTCCTCAAAAAGGCGATTTCCATGAGCTTGATAAGCTGTATCCGGCTGAACATTTCGACCTTATTCTCCTGCTCGAATCATACGGGCATGCATCGAATCACAAAAAACTCATCCATTCGGCTGAAAAGGTCTTGAAAACCAATGGCAAAATCTACATTAAGGATTATTTTAAAAAGGAAATCACAGGCAGCAAAACACGCATGAAGGCTGTGAAAAAAGCCATCAAAAGAATGAATAAGTATTATGCTTATAACCTTCCGGATTTAAACAACACCTTAACGTACCTGAGGCAAACGGATTTGTCACTTCAATATATTCAGCGCCACCAGCTACCGCTTGACAATGAAAAATCCGTCGGGCAGTTTGAAACCGATTATGGCATTGATTTGTACGATGGCGGATTCCATTACATTTTTCTGGAACCACTCGAACTGCTTTTTCAAAAACCGGCATCGCGCGACGAACCCATCACCTGATCAGCCGCAGCCGGCGCAACAAGCCCTGCCATTTATAATACACCCACCGGCTGCTGATGATTATAGCGTCCCGGATTCGTAATCTGAAATGCAGACCAAAATACAACAAGGGAATGATGCCTGCCCAATAATGATAATCAAGCACAAGCAAAATGGAAACAGCATTTAAAAAGTGAAAGTTGTAGAGGTCATTGAGCTGCTCCAGAAAATCATCCATGCCTTGCGGCCGGCTTAGCGTTCCGTCAAGAAGCCTGGTAAACGTCAACAAAGTCAGCGCCAACGGAGCAACATACCACAGTTTACCGGGCAGCAGAAAAAACAGACCTGCTAAAACCGTTATTTCGAGCATTACAACAAGCATTCTCAGCTTTTGGCTTAATCCAACCCCGGCTCTGACAACAAAGGTTTTCATGCCCGATATCATATCATTTTTAACATCACCCAATTGATGCGATATGATACTGCGCAATCCGGCAAGGAAAAGCCAGGCCAAAAACGCAAATCCCCATCCGGGAATGTTTGCAGGCAGTTTCCACTCCGGATACATCAGAGAAAGTGCTATCAGCGCCGGCATTACGTACGAAAACAAAGCATCAGCAAACACACCAAAGTAAGTTGTTTTCAGTCGCAAAGGCTTCAAAGAATAAGCTATAACCAGCAGTATTTGCAAGCCAATCAGGATAGAATACCAGAACATATACTCACCTGAAAACCTGATTGAAAGAACCAACAAAACCAACAAACCAAATACAATCAGAATTCGGGCAGGAACATCAAGATGTTCACTAAAATTCGTTTTCCCGGCCAGTTTGTCCGCTTTTCTGTCGCCGAGATCGTTGATGAAATAAGCCAGCGAGCCAACAATCAGTATATAGGAAATGTATACAGCACTGGCCATCAAAGCCCGTTCTGCCCCCACATGAGAAACCAGCAGGTATCCGAAAATAAAAGCCAGATTAAAGCAGACCTTACTCACCAGCCACTCACTTATTCTGAACAAATTTGAAATCTGAGTCCATGTATTTTTAATACCTCTCACAGAGGTACAAGTTAATAATTTTTCACAGCACGACATGGGTTTTTTAGTGTTTTTTGGGCGCCCCCTGCCTGCTTTCCCACATGCTTTTGCTGATGGCAGGGTCCCCGTACGGCCTGTAGCTGCCAGTTGCCGCAACTGTTTCTGACAGGCCTGCCGCAGAGCTTCCTCCGGTCGCTTGCAGCAGGCCGCAGAAAACCTGAGTTGCTGCACCTGTCAGGCTGCCGACCTCCCGGGTGGCGCGATAAATACCCTTTCCCTTTCAATGAAATTTGTTACCTTGCAGGCAAACGGTTTTCCAGACAATGAATTACTTTGTTTACGTGGTATGCGGGGATGAATATTACATTGAACAACTCAATGTGTCGCTTCGTTTTTTGCGCTACCACAGCAAATTTCCCATTCTGGTTGTCACTGACCTGAATCGAAACAAAAGCAGCATTCACCATGATACTGCGGACATCATTCATGTTGACACCCCAACAGAAATGAGCAACAATGAGGCCGCCATTTTTCTGGAAACCTCCCTCCTGCAACACCTGCCTTCCAAGGGCAATGACGTGTTCTGCTACATTGATTCTGACGTTATTGCAGTCAGCGAAGAAATCAACCATATTTTTAACGAAATCAGGCCATGGCCACGCTTTGCTCCTGATCATTGCGATATTGATCACCACTCACCACATGCAATGACCTGCGAGTGCATTGACCATTTTGCTTATAAAAGCGAAGCCTGGCATTACCTGCAAAATGTCATCCCCGGGGTTCCTGCTTCACAAAACTCTAAAAGAGAAGCGCTGGCAAAGCGTTTTAAACCAATGAAATCAAGGCCTCTCAGGTATTTCCCCGCGATTCTTTGGTATGTGTTGCGACGCTATGTGTTGCCGGTAAATTCTTTTCATATGGCAGGCTTCCGCTTTGACAAAAAAACGCATTGCTGGTACGATGATGATGCCTGCATCGACTTCGATAAAGCTTGGTACCACAGGAAAATACGTCGTGATAAAGGTTTTGTGCAAAAAGCCAACCACTGGTATGACAGCAACGGGAACCTCCTGCGTCCGGAGACACCGCACTGCAGTCATCTGAGGGAGTTTTTGTCAGCACAGGAAGGCCTTGAAATTCCTGCTGATTTCCGCCACTGGAATGGTGGTGTGTTTCTCTTTGACAGAGCTTCTGAACACATCATGCAAACCTGGCATCAGCTCAGTTGCAACCTCATGAAAAACAAACAAATCAGAACCAAATACATTGATCAGGTGAGCCTTATTATGACAGCCTTCCGCTATGGCTTTCATGACAAAGCACCCCTTCCGGTTAAATACAACTTTATCACGGATGCGGAGAATTCGCAGGTTGCCTGGCATCCTGACAAAGGCTATACCTGCGATGGTTTCAACACTGTCTTTCATCCGGCTTTTCTGCACGTTTACCATCACTGGGGCAAATCAGACTGGTCAATATGGCAATCTGTTAAACATCATGGACTTGAAAACAAAATCATCACAAAGAATGATTTGAAAAATCCGGTTTTGTTTTCCCACACAGAATAGGTTAGCAAATTTCACACGGATTATGTTACTTTGTATTTGTGAAAAGCAATGGTATGAATACATTCACAGGTGAAAAAATCATTAAAGCCCTGCCCTATGCCTCAGAATTCTGCTTTGTGGATAATATTGACAAAGTTGATAGTGAGCAAATAAGCGGGTACTATACATTTCAGGCTGACCGAAAGCTTTATCAGGCTCATATCACGCATAAGCCCATCGTTCCGGGTGCATTGTTACTGGAATGCATGGGACAGATTGGCCTTGTTAGTCATGGTATTTACCTGATGGGCCTGTACAGCAGCTCGTTTACTCCGGCATTATCGCATGTGGATGTTGAGTTTTTGCATCCGGTTTTGCCCGGTGATACGGTCAGAATTAGCGGAACAAAAACGTATTTGCGAAACGGGCGATTGCGCAGCTCAATAAAGGCTTATCACAGTGAAAGCGACAAACTGCTCGCCCGTGCATCGGGTTTGTGTCAGTTTCAGATAAATCAGGAAAACCAAAACGACAATGAATAAACAACGCGTTGTAATCACCGGCATGGGTGTTGTCTCTCCCATTGGCAATGGCATAAAGGCATTTGAAAAGGCTTTATTTTCCGGAAAATCCGGCATAAAAGCCATGCCGGAACTGGAAGAATACGGCTTCCGCACGCTGCTGGGAGCTGTGCCGGAGAAAGATGAGCATCTTTTAGCTATTCAGGCAAAATACCGAACGCAAAACGGCAGCGACATGCTTAATTATGCGTTGGCTGCTGCGCTGGATGCATGGGAAAATGCTGGATTTACTGTCCCGGATGATTTTAACGGACCTGCCGATCCGGATACGGGCGCTATCATCGGCACCGGCATGGGAGCCGTAGACAGCATTGGTGGGTATGTTGTTCCACAAAGCAACCCCAAAGGAAAACGCAGGTTGCGCAGCACGGTGGTTGAACAGAACATGCCCAATGCCCCTGCTGCACATGTGAGTCAGGCATTGGGGCTGGGCAACCGTATAAGTGCTGTATCATCGGCCTGTGCCACCGGTACCGAAGCCATCATCACAGCAGCAGAGCGCATTGCCGATGGTCGTGCTGTACGCATGCTGGCCGGCGGAAGTGAAGCTTATTCGCCCTGGTCATGGATTGGTTTTGACGTGATGCGCGTGCTGGCACAAAACAAAAACGATGATCCAAAACATGCATCCTGTCCTCTGAGTTCGGATGCCAGTGGCTTTGTTCCGGGAGCCGGTGCAGGTATTATGCTTCTTGAATCACTGGAATCAGCAAAAAAGCGCGGAGCAAAGATTCTGGCAGAATACAAAGGCGGATTCATTAACAGCGGCGGCATGCGCGCCGGTGGCAGCATGACAGCGCCTTCTGCCCCATCTGTTATTGCCTGCATCAAATCTGCTTTGCATGAGGCTGGCATTTCACCTGATGAGGTTGATTACATTAACGGGCATTTGAGTTCCACAATGGCTGATGTGCTCGAAATTGAAAATCTGAGCAAAGCATTGAATCGCTATGGACCAGATTTCCCCTTTATCAACAGCCTTAAAGCACAAACAGGTCATTGTATCGGAGCTGGTGGCGGCATTGAAAGTATAGCTTCTGTATTGCAGATCAAAAACGCCATGGTAACGAAAGCTGTTAACAGTCGCCCATTGCATCCGCATATTACAGAAATCGTTGATGAAAGCAGGGTGCCCTTGAAAAACTTAAAGCATACAGTAAATACCGTACTGAAAACCAGTTTTGGTTTTGGGGATGTCAACGCCTGCATGCTTTTAAAGAGGCTGTAAATTGAGTATAAAAAAATATTTTTTTTAAGTGTTATGTTATTTTTATTAACTTACAAAACAAAATCAAGCCAATGAAGCCCAGTGAAGCCAATATTATAGATATCCTGAAGCGATACAGCTTTGAAAAGGGGGTATGGAAACAATACTCCCCCAATATGAGCATCATCGGGGACCTAAAAATCAATTCGGCACGCATTGTTGACATTGTTCTTGATGTTGAAGATCGTTTTGATATAGAAATAGATGATGACAGCCTTGAATCCATTGTTACTGTCCAGGATATTGTGGATGTCATTGAGCAAAAAAACAAGCCAGTATGATCGTTTTAGGCAATGATTTGATAAACCTGAATAACCGCGTCAACACAAACACGCTGTGCCGTGCCGGTATAGAAAAATTCTTTACACCAAAAGAAATGCATCTGCTTGAACTCACCGGGGATGTTAAAACCCTGGCCTGCTTATGGGCCATGAAAGAATCGGCCTATAAATGCCTGGTAAAGCTTGGATTCCGGAAAGCTTTTAGTCCGGCAAAATACCATGTAAAAACCTCAGTGATTGAGAAACCACTGCTTGGCGAGGTGACATATGGAGAGCATGTTTTCTATGCCAAATGCTCTGAAGATGGTGATTTTATCCGCGCTGTAGCCACAAATGAAGAAAGCAGATTATCGCAGATTAAAAGCTTCCACATTTGCTTTCACGGCACTGAAAATAAAAATGAAGCCATTGCTGCTAAAATCAAAAAAATAAATCATTCAGATCCCCTTGAATTAAGCAAAACAGATCAGAATATACCTGTTCTGATGAACAAGCGAAAAACCCACCGTCTGGAAATCAGCATGGCCAACGAAGGAAAATTGTATTACGTTTCCGTTTTACCCGAATGGTTTCGAATAACCAACCAAAAGGTCGGTACTGGAAAAATTGCATACGCTTAATTGCATCTTACATGTGTGGAATCAACGGAGCCTGGCATTCGGACAAAACAATCAATGAGGACCAATTTATCGCTATGCGAGACAGTATGCGTCACCGTGGCCCTGATGATGCCGGGGTGTGGTATAACACAAGCAAAAACCTGGGTTTCGGGCACCGCCGTCTGGCGTTTATGGATATGTCTGAAAGCGGACGACAACCAATGGAGTCAGAGGATGATAGAATTGTTGTTACAGTTAACGGTGAAATATACAATTATCAGGAGCTGAAATCTGAACTTGAAAGCAAAGGATACAGCTTTTTCAGCCGTTCCGACTCCGAAGTAATACTCTACGCCTGGCAGCAATGGCATACCGGCATGCTCGAAAAACTGAATGGCATGTTTGCTTTTGCTCTTTATGACAATAAAACAGATGAGTTGCTCTTAGCACGCGACCGATTTGGCATAAAACCTTTGTACTATCACCACAGCGATAACAGATTTTTATTTGCCTCGGAAATCAAGGCCATCATCAGCTATGCTCCTGAACTAAAACGCATTCGGCCAGCCTCTGTTGCAGATTATTTCACATACCGCTACGTGCCCTCGCCTTACACCATTTATCAGGACATACACAAACTTGAGCCAGCTACTTACCTGCTAAAACACGGTAATAAAACCAAAGTTAATACCTATTGGTCACCTCCTGAACCATCATCAAAAACCAAAACAAAACGTATTCCCGAT
Organism: uncultured Bacteroidales bacterium; assembly: GCA_964418565.1. Lineage (GTDB taxonomy): Bacteria > Bacteroidota > Bacteroidia > Bacteroidales > ML635J-15 > JAQIBY01. The sequence goes on from CAYQMB010000075.1 coordinate 12,098, forward strand.
GAACTGGAGAATCTTTTTCGGCGATCAGTGAAAATGCATACCCAAAGCGAGCTTCCTGTAGGGTCTTTTCTTAGCGGCGGCTATGATTCATCAGCCATTGTTAGCGCTCTGTATGACAACAACATAACAGCCAACACCTACAGCATTGGTTTCAGTAACTGGAAAGGCTCCGAGGACAAATATGCCAGCATGGTTGCCGGGCATTTTAACATGCCGCATTTCAGCAAAACAAGCGAACACTCACATCTTGATTTGCTTAATCAGCTCATGCAGCATTACGATGAACCCATTGCTGACATTTCCATTTTACCCACCTGGCTGGTTAGTGAAATGGCATCTGAAAAAAACAAAGCTGTGCTTTCCGGTGAAGGTGCTGATGAACTCTTTGGCGGATACACATGGCATCATGAAAACATTGAAAAAAACAGGTGGAAAAACAGGCTGAAACCAGGCAAAACATCTCCTGCTCCGTTTTCAGTGGAAGCCTACAACCAGGCTATGGCAATGGGGCACTTGCGATCAAACGGACTGAACAACCTGCTTACCAGCGATTATGCTGACAGCATACCTGCTGACAGCGACTGGTTTTACCGCAAACATGCCGGTGGCGAACCAAACGCCGACCGTTTCAGACGTATGGACCTGCGCTGTTTCATGAGCGAGTTGGTGCTGACAAAAGTTGACCGGGCCAGCATGGCACACAGCCTTGAAGTGCGGGTTCCTTTCCTTGAAAACAAATTGGTGGATTATATGCTTAGTCTGCCTCACCAGCAGGTTTACAAACGAGGCGTGCAGAAATACCGGCTGCAGCAAATCATAAAAAACAAACTTCCGCAAGAGATTTTGCAACGTAAGAAACAGGGATTTGTTGGTCCTGACAGGTATTACCGCAATGCAAAATGGTACGCCGGCATCATCAGTGAATCCGAACTGGTGGCAGATGGGATAATCAGAAAAAGCGAGATCAAACACTATCTGAATAATCGCATGTACTGGAAACTCTGGAAGGTTGCAGTACTTGAAAACTGGTACAAAACATGGATGTAAGGCTTTTGATACTTTCCGGCATTTTGCTTGTTGCCTTTGGTTGCAAACCAGACAGACCTGTTGACCTGACTGAGTTTAATTACCGTCAGGAAATGAGTCGAAACCCTTCAGATTCGCAACAATACGGTTACAGCATCAAAAACACAGGCAATAAAAAGCAGGCAATCCGCTGGACGAGCAAACATGGTCCGTGGATGGAGGAATCAGAGCTGAAAAAAGCAGTAAAATCCATAGAAATCAGTCCCGGTCTGCCGGTTAAAGACAGCCTTGCAGTAAAAGCCTGGGAATTTGTCAACACATACACAGAGCATAAACACAACCAGCAACCAAAGCTCTTTTCTTACTCGCCCGTGTATCTCCTCAATTCATCCGGAAGCGGACTGTGTTCTCACCGAAATGCTCTTTTATGTCAGCTTTGGCAGACACTTGGCTATCAGGCAAGATGCGTGGAGCTGCAGGGCCATGTGGTGGCAGAAGTGTGGTACAAAGAAGCCTGGCACATGTATGACGCTGATTTTGGCCTGTTTTTCACGACAGACAGCGGACAAGTGGCCAGCGTTTCGGAGCTGGAATCATGCATCCGTCAATGCGATATGCTCCAGTCTGACTATGCTAACGGCATACTAAATCAGATGGTCAGGCATTATCCGTACCGTTATTATCAATGGTTTGAAAGCCGCAGTGACAACCGTGTGAACAACTGGTTTACTGAAAACACTGCACGCGCTGATCTGTGGCTCGATTTACCTCCCGGGGCAGAATTCAGATATCCGGCCAAAACCGGAGATACGTATGATTCGCATTTTGCGGAATTGATTTTTACAAGGCAGTTTACCGGCATGCTGCACCTGCCCTTTCTGATTGAAAACTATTCGGAAAT
>CAYQMB010000076.1:0-8758 GCA_964418565.1 uncultured Bacteroidales bacterium
TCACTCACATCCCTGCTAAAGGAATTAATCTGCTTATAAATGCCTTTAAACAGTTAACAGGCAATGTGGAATTGAAGATTTATGGCCGCACCAACGGGCAAAACACAAACGCACTTCGCCGCCTGGCATCTGACAGTCCTCATCCTTTAATATTTGCCGGAGAGTACATAAATAAAAACCTGGCAAAAACGGTTTTTAATAATGTGAATTGCATAGTGGTACCATCAATTTGGCAAGAAAACTCACCGTTGGTAATACATGAGGCCCAGGCGTGCAAGGTTCCTGTGATTACTGCAAATTGTGGAGGTATGGCAGAGTATGTTGAACATAAAACTAACGGATTATTGTTTGATCACAGGAATCAGGAAAACCTACGGCAGCAGATGGAATACGCAGTTGATAATAAAGATGAAATGAAGAAAATGGGAAAAAGAGCATATTTATTTGATGTAAATGGTAAAGTTCCATCCATAGAACGTCATGCTGATGAAATGATTAAACAATATCAAAAGCTGATAAGCAATGAAAAATAAATTCTGGAGACTTACTTTAGATACCAATCCTGAAGATTGCAACCTTCACTGTATAATGTGTGAAGAACATTCCGGGTGGAGTAGCTATAAGAAAGAACTTAAAAAAAATACCGGAATTAATAGAAGAAGGATGTCAGGAGACATGATCAGGGATATATTTTCTCAGGCAGAAGATTTAGGGATAACAGAAATAATCCCAACGACTATGGGAGATCCATTGGTTTCAAATCACATTGAGCTGATCTCCAAACTTGCAAGAAAATATAATTTAAAGCTTAATGTTACCCATAATGGCACATTTCCGGGGAAGTCGATAAAGGAATGGGCAGATTTATTGATACCTGCTACCACTGACATTAAGATTTCATGGAATGGCGGCAACGCTGAGACAGCAGAATCTATTATGAAAGGCCTTGATTTTGAAAAAGCAAAAAAAAGCATTGCCGAATTTGCCGAATACCGTGATTTGTTTTACAAAAAAACCGGATATTACTGTAGGATAAGTTTCCAGATGACCTTTATGAAGAATAACATGCACGAGATTTCTGATGTAATAAAGTTCGCCTCAGAAATTGGAATAGACAGAATTAAAGGGTATCATTTATGGGTTCATTTTCCTGAACTGAAACAACTTTCATTTATATCAAATGATAAGAGTATCTATGAGTGGAATGCCATCGCTGAAAGGGCTCATCGTGTGAATAATGCCTTGCCTGCAAAAAAGCAATTATCACTGGAGAACTTTATTCCATTAAACGTAAAATTCATTCAACAGGTACCTGCAGAATATGATTGTCCATTTTTGGGTAAAGAATTATGGATTTCAGCAACAGGTAAAATATCTCCATGTTGTGCTCCTGACAAACAAAGGGATAAGCTTGGGGATTTTGGCAATATAAAAAACAGGTCCCTAAAGGAAGTAATAGAATCCAGAGAATATCAATATCTGATAAATAATTATAAAAACCATGAATTATGCAAAACCTGTCCAATGAGAAAACAAAACAAATGATGAAACTTTTACAAAATCTTACAGAGATCAAGAAGGGAGATACCTATGCTTTATTTTTACGTCATGCAGATCGTGATAAAATCCCTGAAGGGAGTTTCGGAAACGATATCGAATTGAATGCTAAAGGGTTTAAAAATGCATTTGCCTATGGTAAATATTTGCAACAATTTCAGTTAGGCAGCGTGTTCTCAAGCCCAATAAAGCGATGCATACAAACTGGCGAAGAAATAATAGCTGGTGCGGAGTCGACAACCATTGTACAAGCTTCCAGCATACTTGGTAATCCGGGTGCTTTTATTGCTGATGAAAAACAGGCGGGAGAAGTATATCAATCGATCGGAAATAAATCATTTTATAGTCAGTTAATACAACGGGATCATCTGCCCGGAACCAGAACGCTTGAAGAAGGTGCGGAATTGATAAATGATTTTATAAATAATCAGGTGATCAGTGGCCGAATTAATATCTTTATAAGCCATGATATGATAACCGCACTCTATGCATGGCAGCAATTCGGTGTTTTATACACGCTTCCGGATAATTGGATAGATTACCTTAAGGGATTAATAATTAAACTTGATAAATAGAAGTATATGGATAAATCAAAATATCTGAAAAGAATTTTTTCAGAATATTGGAAGTATTTGGCGTTAAATGCCGCCTGTAAATTAAACCTCTTTGATTGCCTTGCGGAAAAACCCAAAAACAGCAGTGAGATTTCTGAAGAACTGTCTTTAAACAATGAATACCTGGTACTCCTGCTGAATGCTTTGACAGAGGAAGGGTTTCTGCAAAAATCCGGTGAAAAGTACATTATAAATGAAACATCTGATCTTCTTACCGAAGACAATCCTGAATCCCTCAAATATGCATGTATGAATTGGGCTGATGAGCACATGGATTCATGGCAGGAACTGGATTATTCGATAAAAAGCGGAAAGCCGGCATTTAATAATATTTATGGGGATAATTTTTTCAATTATTTGATTAAGGATGAGAAAAAACTGGAAAAATACCATAAGGCTATGAATGAATATGCCCGCGATGATTACCGGGACATTGGCATTAAAACTGACTTTAGTATGTACGCTTCAGTAATGGATGTCGGCGGGGGTTATGGAGCTCTCATAAACAGGATTAAGAAATCTTATCCCCGGATAAAATGTTATTTATTTGATTTACCCCTGGTAGTCAAAAATGCGGGAGCATCAAAAGTAAAGAAAATCGCTGGTGATTTTTTTCATTCAATTCCCAAAATTGCTGATGCTTTAATTTTATCAAGAGTTCTGCATGACTGGGATGATGATAAATGTAATCTCATACTTTCAAATTGTGCTAAAGCCATGGACAAAAATTCTGATTTATACATTATTGAAAACTGTAAAGCAAAAAATGATCATTCCCTGTCCTTGCTCAGTATCAATCAAAAGTTATTGTGTAATGGTTTTGAAAGAAGTTTTGTTGATCACAAAACATTGGTTGAAGGGAAAGGATTTGTGTTTGAGCAAAAAATAAAACTTAATGATTTACAAACCATATTGAAATTCAAAAAATTATGACTTGGAAGAAAATAGAAGTCAATAATGATTCAACAGGTTTTATTTTAAACGGTAGTCCCGTTTTCAACAAAAAGTTTTGCAAGGTATTAAAATTTCATACTCCGGGAATTGCTCCGGTACAGGATGATAACGGATGGTACCACATTGATGCAAACGGAAGTGAGCTCTATAAAGCAAGATATAAACGTACTTTTGGTTTTTATTACAATAGGGCTTCGGTAAAAGACCATAGCGTTAACTGTTTTCATATTAATACCAAAGGTGAAAGGGTTTATGAAACCAATTATTTATGGACAGGTAATTTCCAGGAATCTGTGTGCGTGGTGAGCGACATCAATAATAAATACTTTCATATTGATCTGTATGGCAACAAATTGTACACTGAAAAATACATGTATGCAGGGGATTTTGTAAATACCATTGCTTGTGTCAAAGACAAAAATGGCTGGAAACATATTCATAAAAACGGAAAAGACCTTAACGGGAAATACTTTTTTGATTTAGGTGTTTTTCATAAGGGTTTTGCTACAGCAAAAGATGATAAGGGGTGGTTTCACATAAATCAAAATGGTGAGGAAATTTATCCCGGCAGGTACGCTCTGATAGAACCTTTTTACAATGGGTTTGCATTGGTTTCCGATAAAATGAATAAAAAAATAATCATTGATGAAACGGGCAAACAGGTTTTGAAAATAAGTTAAAATTCAATGATATTATACAAGGATTTGTTTAATCTGATACTAAATTGCTTTTTGGGACGTCAGCCATATATGTCTATAACCGAACAGCGTGTGCTTTAGTTTGAAATAAGCTGATTTGCCCGCGATCTGACTTAATAAATTCCTTTATTCTTGAATGCTTCAGAGAATCTGGAAAGGCTCTACTTGATCTTTTTACTTTTGTTGAATTACGTTAACCCTAAAATAAGTTTACTTTTTTTAGCCATAATTACACTTTTTGTCGTACCCTATTTTATAACTGGTCAGGCCTGATTGGCATTTCTGATACTTACCGCGTGCTGCTCCACTCCGCACTGCACGACGAAAGCCGAGATTTATCCCTTTCCCGATACGCCGGAAAGGTAATTTATTTGCCTCACCCAAAGATTTTTCTCCGTCAGCAAAATACCTCCGCTCCCACCGGCAACGGTTTGGAATGGATGTATAAGCTTTCACAAAAAACACCATTCAGTATATTTTTAAAATCCCAATTCATTCTTATTGGTTTTTTTAGTATATTTACGATGCTGATAGTTGAAAACTAAAACCAGATCATCATGAAAAATTCATCCCCATTGCTTGTCTTCCTGCTTTTTGCAGGCATCACATCCGCCCAGGATTACAAAGTCACCTTCAGTGCTTACCAGATTGACACCCCGACTGATCAGGTAGACAGCGTGCAAATAGAAAACACAACGCAAAGTAAAAACATTACGGTGAACGGAGATGACACCCTTCACCTTGTTGATATTGTGCAAAACATTGAGCAAAAGGAAACAAACGATCACTTATCTGTGTATCCAAACCCGGCATCAGGACATTCATTTGTGGAATTTTGGTCCGACAATACCGGTAAGGCCAAAATCGCTGTGTACGATTTGGCAGGAAGGCAGATTCTGGAGCAACCCACCCGCTTAAGACAGGGCTTAAATACATATAAAATTGCCGGCTTAGATCAGGGAAATTATGTGGTTTCCATTGAAAATAAAAACTTGCGTGCATCCGCGAACGTGACCGTAACGGGAAGTGCCGGAGCAAGGCCGGGTATTGAGACTGTGCAAAATTCTGCCACAAGCGAATCTTTGCAAAGAAAAAACACCAAAGCAGGCACACGTGTCGAATGGCAGTATAATGAAGGTGATGTGCTGATTTTTACCGCCTGGGGAGAAGGATACTCCAGAATAATGGTGTATCAGATATCTGACGATACCCATTTGACGATCGCTTTTGAAGACTGTGTGGATGTTGACGGCAACAAATATACCGTGGTGGAAATTAACGGAACAATGTGGATGGCTGAAAATCTGAAAACAACAAAATTCAGCACCAATGTACCAATAGAAGAGATCACAGATTCTGCTGACTGGGCTAACGCCGGATCAGCAGCAATGTGTTATTATGATAATGATCCTTATTTTGCAGATTCCGTTGGGATATATTACAATTTCTATGCAGCGGCTACAGGAATATTGTGCCCTAATGGCTGGCATGTTCCAACAGAAACAGAATTTGAAGATCTGTTTGTTTACCTTCAAAACAACGGGTACAATTACGATGGCAGCATTGATACAGACAATGATTATACAACAAATAACTTAATTGCCAAATCCCTTTGTAAAGGTCAGCTTTGGTATCCCAGCGATGTTGATGGAGGTCCCGGCAATAACGACTATCCGTCATATGTAAACAGAAGTGGATTAAGCCTTTACGGTTCCGGCATGAGAAACTCCAATGCAGGCACCCAGGGGATATTTTCTGTAGGCAGTTTATGGACAGCAACGGAATCAAATGCAAGCAAAGCTTACCGCATTACGCTTACATATCCGAATCCCACTCCGCTGCTTAACTCTTTAAATAAAACTTACGGTTTGTCAATAAGATGCATCAAAGACTAATACCGATTGTGAATCATAATTCCGGTTTTCAAACATCGACTCCCGTCGCATCATGTGTTTTTTTTTCGTACCTTTACCACCTGAATTTGAAACCATTAAAACCAAAATACCATGAAAAACATTCTTCTATTGCTCACAGCACTTTTTATAACCTGTTCTCTTTTTTCGCAGGATTATAAAGTCGGCTTTACCGCTTCTGGCTTGTCCACGGAAATGGACAGTGTGGAAATCATAAACCTCACCCAGGACAAAAGCATCACCGTTTACGGGCAGGATACTCTGCACCTGCTGGGTGTTGTAGGCCTTGCTGAAAGCCTGAAAAGCAAGGCTGAGATAAAACTCTACCCCAATCCGGCTGCGGGACAAACTCAGCTTGAGTATAACAGTTCGCAAGGTGGTACAGCAAAGCTGATGATCAGCGACATCAGCGGAAAACGTTTATTCACCAGCCAACTGGAAGCTCAGCCCGGCACAAACCGCATCCGGATATCGGGTTTTCAGCGCGGGACGTACCTGCTTTCGCTCAATCACCACCATACCATGCAAACCCGTAAGCTGACCGTTACTTCCGGCAGCAGCGGAAATCTGAAGGCTGAAATCAGCGCTGCAACCAACAAGGAAGTAAGCAAAAAATCTGTCAAAGCCGAAAACCTGGTAGAATGGCAGTACGATGAAGGTGACATCTTACTCTTTAAAGGCTGGTCAATGCACAGGTCGAGAATCATGGTGTACTACATCAACAGTGATGTCAACCTGAACTTTGAATTTGTGCAGTGCCAGGATCCTGACGGTAATCATTACACGGTAACCACAATAAACGGTGTCACCTGGATGGCTGAAAACCTGAAAACCAGCAAGTACAACAACAATGTGCCCATTCCTAACCTTACCGACACAGCCGATTGGAACAACACCACTGAAGGCGCCCGATGCTACTTTTACAACGACAGTGCTTTCTACGCAGAAGAGTTCGGTGCTCTGTACAATTATGCTGCTGCAAACCACGGCGATTTATGTCCTTTTGGATGGCATGTGCCGACACAGTCAGAATTTGAAGACCTGATGATTTTCCTTCAAAACAACGGGTACAATTACGACGGCACAAGCGACAGCGACAACGATACTGAAACCAACAACAAGATTGCTAAAGCCCTTAGTGCGACATACTCATTCAATAATGGCGATGTGGAAGGATCACCCGGCAATTATGACTACCTCTCGTACAGAAATCGCAGCGGTTTCTCTGCGCTTGCAGCAGGTACCAGAACGACAACCAACAATTACGCAAACACCCACTCTCGAGACGCAACCTTTTGGACAACAACAGAGTGGGTAGGCGATCCGGATGCGGGAATGCGTATTGAGACAAGGGACAACCGAGTGGATACCAGAGTTCTGTTTTCAAACAAACTTAACGGATATTCAATCAGATGTATCATGGATTGATTATCAAAATAAAGTAAAGGCAGTAACACGATACAACTCCGCAAACCCCGGTAAGCGATTGATTCATTTTAGTTCATCAACATAATATTTACCTTTGATTTGACATATCACACGAAAACCAAAATACCATGAAAAACACCCTTTTATTGCTTGCCGCAGCCTTTCTGAGCTGCACCCTTTCCGCTCAGGATTACAAAGTTAGCTTTTCAGCCAACGGACTGGCCACAGAAACCGACAGCGTGAAAATTGAAAACGTCACCCAGGGCAAAAGCATCACCGTTTACGGTCAGGATACGCTGCATTTGCTGGGTACTGTCAGCAGTGCCGACATCCCGGAAAGCAAGACGGATTTTAGCCTGTACCCAAATCCTTCAGCAGGACATAGCCAGCTTGAGTTTTACAGTCCGGATGGTGGCACAGCAAAGCTGATGATCAGCGACATCAGCGGAAAACGTTTATTCACCCGCCAACTGGAAGCTCAGCCCGGCACAAACCGCATCCGGATAAGCGGATTAAGCCGGGGCAGCTACCTGCTTACACTGAATCAGAACGGCACGCAGCAAACCCGCAAACTGACTGTCACTGCCGGCAGTGGCGAAAACCTGCAGGCTGAAATCAGCGCTGCAGGCAACAAGGAAATAAACAACAAATCTGTGAAAGCCGATAACCTGGTAGAATGGCAGTACAATGATGAGGATATTCTGATTTTCACCGGTTATGGCAACGGTCACTCAAGAATTCATGTGTATTACATTACTATGGACACAGAGGTGACATTCAATCTGGTCTCCTGTGAAGATCCGGACGGACATAAATACACGGTAACCACCATTGGCGGTGTCACATGGATGGCAGAAAATCTGAAAACCAGCAAGTACAACAACAACGTACCCATTCCCAACCTGACGGAGGATACAGATTGGAACAACACCACCGAAGGCGCTCTCTGCTATTTTGACAACGACAGCGCCAGCTATGCTGAGGAATTTGGTCCGCTGTACAATTATGCAGCCGCCAGCCATGGCGATTTGTGCCCCCTTGGCTGGCATGTGGCAACGGAAACCGAATTTTCGGATTTAATGGTACACCTGCAGGGCTCTGGCTACAATTATGACGGTACCGTTAATCTGGACAGCGATCCGGACACCGGCGATTTCACGGCAAAAGCGCTCAGTGCCACACATTCATTCTGGAACTCAGATGTGGAAGGCGCTCCCGGCAATAACGACTACCCATCGTACAGGAACCGAAGCGGTTTTAGCGCTTTAGCCGGCGGACTAAGGGTAAACACTGTAGGCTTTGGAAATAGCATGGGAGATGAATCAAGCTACTGGTCATCAACATCTCACGACACGGATTGGGCTTATCGCTTGTTCATTGCTCATGATTACGCAACAACGCAATTGCTCTTTGGCCCCAAACTTGCCGGGTATTCTGTGCGCTGTGTGCAAGATGCGGATTAAATTGGTGAAACGACCTTCAGGGTCGTACCCATCAACTCTTGTACATGACCTTCAGGGTCGTACCCATCAACTCTTTGCTAACATGTTGAATCCTGTACAGAGAGGAGTTGGAGCGACCCTGAAGGTCGGGG
>CAYQMB010000076.1:8858-13960 GCA_964418565.1 uncultured Bacteroidales bacterium
GGAGCGACCCTGAAGGTCGGGGGCAGTAAATGACCTTCAGGGTCGTACCTATCAAAACTTTGCAAAATGGTTGAAGCTTGTAACACGGAAGATTAAAGCGACCCTGAAGGTCGGGATGAACCTGGATTTTTCATTACCTTTGCACTACACGTATGGATAAATTTAAACTCAAATCACAGTATAAACCAACAGGGGATCAGCCCCAGGCGATCAGAGAAATCACTGAAGGCATAGAATCCAACCGCGGTCATCAGGTGCTGCTGGGTGTTACCGGATCGGGTAAAACCTTTACCATGGCCAATGTGATTAAAAACATCAACCGGCCGGTGCTGGTGATGAGCCATAATAAAACACTGGCAGCCCAGTTATACGGCGAGTTTAAACAGTTTTTTCCCGACAACCGGGTAGAATATTTTGTTTCTTATTACGATTACTACCAGCCGGAAGCCTACGTGCCCACCACCGACACCTACATCGAAAAAGATTTATCCATCAACGATGAGATTGAAAAACTGCGGCTGTCGGCCACCTCTGCCCTGCTTTCAGGGCGTCGTGATGTGATTGTTGTAAGCTCGGTGTCCTGTATTTACGGCATAGGGAACCCGGAGGACTTTCATGCCAACACCATCAAAATCAAGGTGGGACAGTTCATCGGCCGGGATGCTTTTTTGCGCCTGCTGGTGAGCAGTCTGTATTTTCGATCGGACATTGAATTCAAGCGTGGAAGTTTTCGCGTTCAGGGTGACACGATAGACATTTTTCTTGCGTATCACGATGTTGCAGTTCGCGTGGTTTTCTGGGATGAGGAAATTGAAGAGATATTTTCCATTGATCCGGTCACCAATCAAGAACTTGAAAGCCTGAATCAGGCCATCATTTACCCGGCCAACATTTTTGTCACCACCAAACAGCGTACGCAGCAAGCCATCCGGCAAATAGAAGACGATCTGAAAACCCAAATCGATTATTTTAAGGAAATCGGAAAACCCCTGGAGGCAAAACGCATTGAGGAGCGAACCACCTTTGATCTGGAAATGATACGCGAGTTGGGACACTGCCCCGGCATAGAAAACTATTCCCGTTATTTTGACGGTCGCAAGCCCGGCACCCGGCCTTTCTGTCTGATCGATTATTTTCCCGATGATTTTGTCACCATCATTGACGAAAGCCACGTAACCCTGCCACAAATACGTGCCATGTATGGCGGCGACAGAGCCAGAAAAATCAACCTGGTGGAATACGGATTCCGTCTGCCTGCCGCACTGGACAACCGACCGCTGAAATTTGAGGAATTTGAAAAAGTCACCCAACAGATGGTATACGTATCGGCAACGCCATCAGATTTTGAGCTTCAGCGCGCGGAGGGCATCATCACCGAACAGGTTATCCGCCCAACGGGCATACTTGATCCCCCGATAGAAATCCGGCCCACCGCCAATCAGATTGACGATTTGCTGGAAGAAGTTCAAAAACGGATAGAAAAGGGGCAGCGCGTACTTGTCACAACGCTTACGAAGCGTATGGCAGAGGAATTGAGCAAATACCTGCTAAAAATAGATGTCAAAAACCGCTACATCCACTCCGATGTTGAAACCCTGGAGCGTGTGGAAATCATGGATCAGCTCCGCGATGGCAAAATTGACGTACTCGTGGGTGTCAACCTGCTCAGGGAAGGCCTGGATTTACCGGAAGTCAGCCTGGTGGCCATTCTCGATGCCGATAAGGAAGGCTTCCTCCGCTCCGAACGCAGCCTTACACAAACCGCAGGCCGTGCCGCCCGTCACCTCGAGGGACTTGTCATCATGTACGCCGACAAGGTCACCGGCAGCATGCGGCGCACCATTGACGAAACCAACCGCCGCCGTGCCAAACAGAAAGCATATAACGAAGAACATGGCATCACCCCGCAGGCCATCCACAAAGAGCGCTACACCGTGCTGGGTCAAAAAACAAAAACCGGGGAGGAAAAAGCCTATACCGGCCCGGACGAAAGTCAGAGCGTAGCTGCCGATCCCGTGGTACAATACATGAGCAAAGAAGGGCTGGTAAAAAACATCGACAAAACCCGCCGCGAAATGGAGGCCGCCGCTAAAAAACTGGATTTTATCGAAGCTGCCCGCAAACGCGACGAAATGTTCGAACTGGAAAAACTGCTGAAAAAACAGGTTTAAATTTTTCCAACCAATCTTCTAATCCAGGATAAACCCTTCAGAATAAATTTATTATGTAAGGGCGTGCCCCTTTTTCCGGCAGCTATAACTTTACGAAAGTTCAGAACTTTCGCAAAGTTATACCAGACCCAAAAAAGGGTCGGTCTTCGGTTTCTAGCTGCCAGCTACTCTGCCTGCCAGCCGTGTTACATGTTTTATTGGGAGGCAGGCTGGCGGGTGCTGACAAATGCAGCAAAGGAGTTCACTCAATCGCTCCACTCTTTCCTGCATGCAGCACCAGCGCATCGCAGCAGGCAGGCTATTACACCTGCGCCCTCACGCAACAGCATGTACTATAGAGCTTAAATTTACATCTCAAATCCGAAATTTACGCCGTTTTTTGGATTGTTATTCCTAATTTTACGCCATTTTTTGGAATATAATACCGGATTTTACGCTATATTTTGACTTACTTGCAATTTCAGAAACATCATCAGGTAAGAAACTGCACTGCAGGTATAGCCATCACATCATCTTCGAGAACTTTTGTATTCAAATCATTTGACATCACAATGCGATTTAGTACAGGTTTGTCAAGTATGTCTTCAATGTTTCTCAGATGCCGGGCATCTGTTTTCCGGACATGTTTACTTACTTTGACTTCAATGGCAATGTATCCCTTGGGTTTTTCAATCAGGAGATCAACCTCACGCCCGTCACTGGTCCGCAGGTGATAGAAAGGCAAATCCAGCTGTAACGCGCGGCATTGCTTATAAAGCTCTGCCACAACTGCAGATTTAAATTGGTGTCCGTCAGGTTCACCTTGTTTGTTGAGCACGCTTCGCATCACACCGATATCAAGAAAATGAATTTTGGGAGATTTCACAAGCCGCTTTTTGGTATTTCTGCTCCATGATGGCAACAAAAGTGTCTGATAACTCATTCCCATGTATTGAATAAAACGCTGAACAGTTTTCCCACTCACTCCGGCATCAGCAGCAATCTGAGAATGATTCACCAATTGAGCGGTATGAATGGCGATAAGCTTTTGCACTTTGACAAACGGTTCAAGGTAACGCAATTCTGCCAGATCCCTGATATCCCGCTCAAGATATGTTTTAACGTAATTACGTAACCACTCCTGCTTTTCTTTATCCGTAACCTTATCATCCGCAATGGCAGGATAGCCTCCGTATGAAAGGTAATCATTATAGCATTTCTTTCTTTCAGCATGATCAGATAACAAATTGAATGGTTTACGATCTGTTTCACGCTCAAGCAGCAATTTCTGGAACCATGACAACTCAACGGCATCATCCCATCTCTTTGTCAGCATCTCAGGCAGGGTAAGAGGAAACATTTCCACCAAATGACATCGGCCTGCGAGTGACTCCCTGACTTTTTTTTGCAAAAGAATCTGTGAGGACCCCAGGATAAGATAGGCTGTATCAGAATATTGATCATATACGGATTTTATGCTCTCCACAAGTTGTGGCTCTTTCTGGATCTCGTCTAAAACAGCCCGGGGATAAAACTTGTACCATTCTGAAGCACTCAATTGTTTATAAGCATCCACACTTACCGGATCTTCAATTGACAGATAAGGCAAATCAGGAAACAACTGTCGCACAAAAGTGGTTTTGCCGGTCTGCCGGGCACCAGTAATAACCACGATACGACCAAAACGTGAAGCGAATTTCTTATCTACACTTTCTTTTAAATGTCTGCTTTTGAATCTCATAAAAGCTCAAAAATAGGCTTTTCATTCTTTAATTCCAAATTTTACGCCATATTTCGGTATTGCGTTCCTAATATTACGCCATTTTTGGGATTGCTATGATGGATTTTACGCCATTTTTTTTTGCGGGATAATCATACAGGCTTTACAGACAGAAACTAATTGCCGGGCTGAGACACTTACTGTTTCGGATAGCGATATAACTCAAACATTGAACGTCACCAGGCAAGACTGGCCTGAATTACACATCCGGAGTCATTTTTTCCCGAAAATCAGGTATGCTAATTGCTTTTTATCAGTTTAGAATGCAGGATTTCTTTGCCCTTATCAATTTCCAGCATATACACCCCATTGGGTAAGTGTTCAATTGAAACGTATTGATGTTCATCCAGACTGCCTGTTTTAACAGCGGACCCGTTGACATCATAGACAATGTAGGTATCCCCGGGCTTTGCATCATCAACATAAACCACACTTTGACAGGGATTCGGATAAACAGACACCTGCTTATCATTGTTTGTTTCACCCACACCGACAGGCATAAGAAACCGACTCACACCATGCAATGTTGCAATCCAGAAGTACCCGGATTGGTCCATCACAATATCCCGGGAGTCGTTTTCAGGCAGGCCATCCGCATAAGTATAAGCAGTCTGGCTTGATTCATTCCATTTGCTAATGCCATCGGGGCTGCTAATCCAGACATTTCCATCCACAACCTGCATGCCTTTAATAACAGCAGGCAATCCATCCCAGGTATAATAGTTTTCCCAGGTACTTCCGTCAAAAATGCTAAGGCCGCCATCCGTACCAAAGTACATCAGACCATCTTCATCCTGTCCAATAACAGTAACTTCATCATCATTCAGGCCATCAGCAGTTGTATATGATGTCCATGTGCTGCCATCATACATACAGACACCATTGTAATGAAAGCCAAACCAAAGGTTTCCATCCTGATCAATGAAAGAACATTGCACGTAATAACCAGGCAAGGGTGCTTCGTGCTCGTAATTAATCCAGTTGGTTCCATCATATTGAGAAATGCCATCATAGGTGCCAAACCAGACAGAAGTATCATCGGCAACAATTGTCCTCACATCATTATGAATAAGCCCATCGCTTTGGGTAAAAGATGACCATGAGCTTCCATCAAATTTGTTAACACCAAAACCTGTTGCAGCCCAGATGTTATGATTAGCATCCTCACCCAG
>CAYQMB010000077.1:0-13899 GCA_964418565.1 uncultured Bacteroidales bacterium
ACGCCAGTAGCTGTAAGGGTTTTTGCTTGCAAGGCCTCCCCCAAACGGGATCACGTGAGCAATTAGCGAGCGTTATTATTAACAGAGTGAGTGTGAGAATTGAGTACGGAGAAAACAAACAAGGGTTACAGTCGAAAAAGATTTCTACCTCACCCCTGCTTATAATTGTGTCAGACAATTCGACAAAGCTCATCACATCGCCTTCGGCCTTTGAATAAAAGACAGCCTTGCTTTCAAGCACCGGAAACACAAAAAAACCACAGCTATTTATTTTGAGCCTGAAGGGCTCAAATGTGAATAGCCACGGGTTGTAACCCGGGGTGAAAATATGATGAGAATATGGCTTTTGGTCATGATTTTTGCAGTAAAAAATGCAAAAATTCATGCCAAAAGCGTTCCTGTATTTATTCAAATAACCCCGGGTTACGGATGAATCCCTACCCGGGGCTATTCACATTTGACCACTACGTGGTCAGAAATTATTAATTGAAACATTGCAGGAGCGTAAGCATCCCAAATGAAGCTTTTCCCTAAACTTATTTGTTTGATACGTCAAAACCATCATAAGTCCGGAGACCAAAAGCTCGATTCCTTCTGTCAGGGGATGCAAAAAAGCCTCAGCTACGCCAGTAGCTGTAGTATTGTGGGCTATCAAAAAATCACAATTTTTCTTGAATATTGGTCACCTGCTTTAAGAATATAGACGCCGGGGCTCAGGTGTTGCTTGTAGCGAATCACTCCTGTGGCTTGTTTTACAGGAAAAGTTACTATGCGTTCACCATTGGAATTATGCAGGGTGAATTTTTCCGGAACATCACCGTTTGTCATTGCATAATTTATGCTAAATCCATTTTCAGAAGGGTTGGGATACACAACAAAGTTCACATCTGTTTTTTCTCCCGGAATCATTAATGTATCACTCACAGCTTTTGATGTCAGGTTGCCTTCTTCATCGTACTCAAGCTCCAGAATATACGCACCCTCATAACTCTCTGAGGTAAGACGACCTTGCGCATCGTAAGCATAGTTTATCACCGACTGCGCTCTTGCATCCATTCCACTAAGTAAAAACAATAAAAGAATTGAAAACATTAAACAGCGAATCAGATTAAAGAATCGGTTATTCATAAGGCTAATATTTTGCTTTTGTAGTTTCATTGTGGTTGTTATTTGATGATGTTTACATGTCACATGAGTAATTTTCCTGACTGCCAAATGAATTCAGGCCTAAGCCAAAGTACTTATTTCCGGTGATTGGCTTGCGGGAGTCTTCCAGATAATCACCAATCGCCTCCAGGCTGTTGTTGAAAGGCACAAATTGCCAGAATGCATTGCCATATTCACCATCGGCAATGTTTTCTGCTGCCTTGTAACCGCTAATCGGCAACGCAATGGCATCAGGGAGCAGGTCGGATACCGGATGATTGGTAAATTCTTCAAATGTTCCTGATGCGGCAGACCCCAGGATATCCCAATTGTTTGTACGATACGGCAGATCGTCAGCATACGGATCTGAAGTGCCACCGGCCACATCATAATCATTATCAACAGAAGGATCCAGTTCACCGGCGTTAACGGTTTCTTCCTGACCATCCAGACCCAACGGATCTATACCTCTTACCGGGTTATTAGAAGCATAAAGGTAAGGATTGGTTCCGGTTACTATGCCCAGGGGATCAGGCTGCAGATAACGTCCCTGCCTTGCACTGTATACCCGGAATCCGGTTTGTATATAATTATCATCCAACCTGATTCCGCCAAAGGCACCCAGAAATGTAAAACGGTTCTCAATGCTTTCCTGTTTGCCTATGATCTCGCCTGTAGCGCTGTATGCATAGGCATTTGCGATGTCCCCGCTTTCATTCGTGATTGCCATGGTATGTCCGTGCCTGCTGAAATGATAATAATAGGTTTCTCCGGAGGCCAAACGGCAAGCAACAAGACGTCTGGCTTTATAAATATAGTATTTTTCCACTGCTCCTTCAGCATTGGTTTCAAACAACAAACGCCCTTTGTGATCGTAATGCAGATTGCGTACAACACCATTTTGCGTAAGCTTAACAGGATACCGCATTGCATTATAGCTGATGGAAGTATTGTTGTCCCCGTGGGTCATAGATAGCAACATGTTATCGAATGAATACACCGCAGTCATGAGCGGCTCATTGTCTTTATACACGCCAATCAGGTTGCGATCATCATCGTAAGAAAAGTACCAGTCGCTGTATCCATTATCCTGAATCTGATTAAGCTTGTTTGCATACAGGTTTACCATGTTCGTTGGGTAATCGCTTATGTCAGGGATATCTTTTCGCTGCATTTCTGTGATGATGCCATTTTGAATAATAACAGCCTCACTGGCGATGCTGCTGTCCTGATTTTCGTGCAGAATGCTTTTCAGTGTATTGTCGGCGTTGTATGCATAAGTTGTTTGCAGTCCATTGCTTAAACTTTCAGACAAGAGCATACCTGCCGGATCAAAATCATAATCAATTACAACATCATCCCATGCAAGCTGATTTATGCGATTTCGTTCGTCCGGGGTATTTTCAACCTGAAATGCACCGGGATACACGACTGCAATAACATTTCCGTTTGGGTCGTGATCAAAGCTGATGGTTTTCCCGCCCGGATACGTAATACCCGTAACAAAGCCTCTTGAATTTCTTGTATAGCTGGTTGTTCCTGAAGAATCTGAAAAGCTGCCAATTTGGGTGTTGTCATCATAAACAAATGAAGCAATAAGATTTCCATTAAGGGATCTCTCACTAACATCACCATTGCTGTTGTATGCAATTTGAAGCACCTGATTTCTGGCATTGATCAATGAAGTAAGCCGGTTTTGCTCATCGTATGCAAGCTGCCTGCTTTTGCCTTCAGCATCAACAATGCTTTCCAGCTTTTGATGGCTGTTGTAATTAAACAGCGTTTCATTTCCCTTCTTATCGGTTACGGTTGTCAGCAATCCATGTTGATTGTAATCATAAGAAATGCTTCCATCCGCATCTTCAATTCCGGTAAGTTGCCGTTTATGGTTGTACGAGAGAATTTTCTCCGATCCGAATGGTGTTTCAAACGAGCTGATAAAACCGGCTTCATCGTAATTCCAGGAGGAAGAGTAACCTTCAGGCCAGTTTTTTTGCAGTACCCGGTGGGTTGCATCACGAACCACGGTGGTACTGTTGCCGTTTTCATCGGTTATGCCCGTTTGTGCACAGCAATCATAAGAAAAACTTCGGGTATTTCCATCCGGAAAAGTAATGCTCAGCATCCGCCCGTTGTTGTCAAAGGTCATATCGTAAACATTGCTGTTAAAATCACTGTAATAAACAGGATTCAAACCAAAGGCATCATACACAATATCCACCACATTTCCTTCCGGATCCGTCAGGCTTTCAAGGTTTCCGTAAGCATCATAGCTGAAACCATAGGTATTTCCTTCGGGGGTGGTAACTGAAGCCAGGGCTCCGTTGGCATTGTATCCGTAGGCAATTTCTTCTCCTTCAGGCAGGGTAATGCTGTTTAGCTGGTTGTAAGCATTGTATGTTTTGGTAAAAAGCGGATCATTGTTAGCATCGAGTTCCTGAAGTATTTTATGATGATCGTTGTACACGAAAGACCTGTCAGCACCGGAGCTTTTGTTGATTTCTATGAGGTTTCCGCTTGTATCCCATGAGAAATTAAGCCATGCACCATTGTCAAGATGAAGGGAATCCAGATTACCGCTGACATCATAAAAATACTCTGCCATCTCGTTCTCTTCATTGATGATGGCTTGTATTCTTTCAGTTTGAATGTTGACAATCAGGGATTTTACTTTTCCATCCGGATACGAAAAGGTATTTAACAGGTGGATGGAATCCAGTACGGAAGAAAACAGATCAGTTTCTCTGCCTTCCGGATCAACAACCTGTTTCAGAAAGCCTGTTGTATCCACGTTCATGCTGTCCTGATTGTAATGGTAAACAAAATCGGTTTGCTTACCTTCTGTGTTGATTGTCACGATGTTTTCAAGGCTGTCGTATGTATAAGTTGTCGTCAGCCCTGCAAAATCAATGGAACTGATTAGCTGTTTTTCCGTGTTGTAGAAAAAATGTGCAGTGCGTCCATCCGGAGCCGACAGAGAGTCACACAACCACTCATTATTATAAGTAAAGGTGTATTCGCGTCCGGCTGCATCGCTTAACATTACAGGCAAGTCGTGGTCGTTGTAAGTAAGTGTCAGTTGTTTGCCATACGAATCCTCAATGGAATGCAGGCGGAAGTCACCGCTTTCGGCCGGTTCAAAATCCAGCAACCGGCAAGCCTCTCCTTTTTCAAGCTGCCAGATTTCGGTATTCCAGAAAAGCTTCAGATCAGAATTGCTCTGACAAGGCAAAACAAATGCACCAGCAGATGTATCCACCGGGTTCCCGGATGAAAATACAAATTGAGCACCGGTTCCGCTTGTCAGTAAAACGGCACTGTCATGTTGGACAAGTTCATATTCGTAGGCAAAACGCCGGTGCTTGCCAAACATGTGGCTGGTGGAATCCATTGATCTGTTGAAATTAAAAGCAAGCTCAACCACAGGGCCCAGGCCTTTTTTTGTAAAGATGACATCCCTGAAAAAGGGTTTCATGGAAAGCGGATTGACAAACCACTGCGGCATGCCCATAAAGCTGCACATTCCTGGCTGACTGTTCAACAGAAGGTCATTCATCCCTAAGGTTTGATTACCGGAAATCTCATCCAGTTCTCCGTCCAGCAGACCAAAAGAGTCGTGATTTAAGGATCCTTCCAGATTCGGAAACATTCCGGAGCCCATTTGATTTGCCGGTATATCCAGATTTTCGGGTGAAACGGGCAAATCTGACATTTCCTGCGGTGGCTGCACGGTATGATTGATGGCCTCAGAAAGGCTGCGCCGGGCAAACCCATCTGTAAAGCCGGCATACACATAATTTCCTGCAATTTTAACAGAGCTAAAATTTGTCATTCCCAGATCAGACGGAATATCTGTAATACCACCGGAAAAGCAGTACCAGGTATCGCCATTGTTCAGGGAATAATAAATATAAGTCCCTGGTTCATTGTTAACAGCAACCATATAAGGCGTTCTTGTATCCGCAAGGATTGGCGACAGGTAGTCAGATGGATACCAGCCATCCGGCTCCATATATACATCGGTGTCATAATAATAAGCATCATATTCCTGAACGTCCCATCCGTTGGTGTTGACATTGTATTTATAATGTTTATTGTAGTAATAAAGAACAGTGTCGTCGTAACTAACAAACAATCCATCTTCCTTTGAATCAAAATTGGCAGAATAAGCAGGCTCATTGCTGTCGTCTATGGGCAATCCTGAATTGCGTTTTACAAGGGAGTCGTTTACTCCCTGCGTAACATAAACTCCTGCACCACCGACATAAGCCCACACCCGTTCTTCATGTTCTATTAGCATCTGGCAATGAGCACAGTCACTCGCATACTCAAACCCCTCATCAATAAGGATAGGCAGAGGATTAAAGGTAGTGCCTTCGTCCTGGGAGCGGTAAACCGGACTCGTTACAGAAGGTTGAGGACCATAAAGCAAGTAAATGGCATCATCCGTAAGTAGCATATCCTGAGGAAGTGCCGAGAAGGAAATATTCAGTTTTGTCCAAGATTGTGCATAATCCGTTGACAAAAATAAGCCGGTTTGTCCGTTGTATGTGCCACTGGCCAGTACCTTATTATCCAAAACTTCAAACTGTTTGGCATAGGTGAAGCCAGGGACCTCCTCCCAGCTTGAACCGTGGGTGTCGGAGTAAAGAAAGTCACCATTGCCATATGCAATAGCGTACCAGGTATCATCAATGGTTTCCAAATTCACAATTCTTGAGCGGGAACTTATGATTTCCCATTGGGCAAACGCATGAATCGATGACAGGCTTAAAACAAGCGTTAAAAAACAGGCAGTTTTACAAGTCAGAGTTTTCATTGGTTATGATTTAGGCTGAAAGATAAGCAAAAAACCATTACGCTCAAAAAAAATCATCAACATAAAGCTGTGAATGTGAGCCACCTATCCGTACAATATTATCATATCACAAAAAAGATCATCTTAGCATTTTTAAGAAAAGGTGCAGGAGACAGACATTTTGATAATGCACACGGGCGCAGGCTGGCACCCTCATAAGCCGCTAACCTGGCCACAATAAAAAGTACAACACTGGCTGGCAGGTAGACCGAAATGTGTCCGCCTAATCATTGCACAAACACCCGAAGCGTTTTCACATTTGCATCAGGTACAGTAATGATGATAAACCCTTTGTACTGACTTAAACCCAGGGTGTTTCCTCTGAGTTTTTCAGTACCGATTAATGTCCCTTTGCTATCGTATATCCAGATGCGATGGTTTGTAAGATTTGATGAGAATTTCAACTGCTGATTCTGAGCATCAAAAATAAGTTCAGGTACCTGTATCACATCCTCTTTGGAGTTGAAAAAGTCAGTATGAACGGAATTGCAATAGGTATCGTTTTCGCATCCTTTCCAGGCGGTAAGGCAAACCTGATACCATCCCGGTTCCGGGAAAACATGCTCAACGGTCTCATGCTGACCGGGTGACTGCACGACAGGGCTACCATCACCAAAGTCCCAGAAACAGATTTCAGCATTCTCAGATTCATTGGAAAAGTAGCCATACAGGCTTTTGCCGATGGGCATGTCCGGGATAAAATAAGCATGCACGTGCGTGGTATCAATCTGCCAGGTATCCAGGCTGTCGAATACAATATTGGATGCATATTCCTGCATATGTAAAGCCTGCGTTTCATTCAGGCCGTCGGGTATATATGCGCCCACCGGGCTGTTGTGAAAAAAACCGGTGTAAAATACACAGGATGCCAGGTATGTACCGGCAAGTGATGGGTGAGACTCATCTGAGGAGTAAAGATCAATATCGGGGAAATCTTCACGAATGGCTCTCCATACCATCCCTACGGGAGCAACCGATGCATCGTTATCCAAAGCCATCTGAATATAGGACTCACGAAGGCGAAGCTGCATGCCTTCATAAGTACATAAAGGTTCATAATAAGGACAGTTGTCCTGATCACCGTTTTCGCGTCCCCATGTCATGAAAAACATGGGATTAGTGCAGGTATCGTTGGTATAAATGCTATCGCAAAGGATTTCAGCATAAGGGTACACATCAGCTTCAACCTGTGCAGGGGGAAAAGACGGCATTTGTGATTGCTCCTGAAGCACGACAAAATCCCAGTTCTGGGCAGCAATTTTACTTAAACTTGTTGCATTTTCAGAGTGTTGTTGCAGGGTATATCCGCCAGGTGTATTTTGGTCGGTGATTAGCGTATCATTTAGTGAAGCGGCAATCTCACCGGTCATCTGAGGGACTCCTCCGTTTGAATATGTATATGAATTTCCGAGAAACAACGCGGTTTTTTCCTGTCCGAAAAGAGTAAAACTTAAGAGCAGACAAAAAGCAATGATTGAGTATATTCGCATGCGGATTTAAGATTTATTTCTTAATAATGACTGTAAAAACAAAAATACGTTGCCTGTACGGAACACATTTTATACTCCTTGTTACACTATTTTTCGCTGCCGAGGCAGATTCACAGGTTGTAAACATTGAGGCAAAGCGCGTAAATCAGGATCTGGTATACAGGTAGACCCGGTGGTTCTGTTTTTTTGATTTCAGCATCAGTACGGATACCAACAATAAGTTTATCATCTATGAGAATTTTAAGTTCAGGACAAGTATCCAATTAAATTACGATTCACCTCAACTTCAGGAAATTGATAAGTTAAACCATGAATTGCACAATTCATTTGTTTTTATGTTTTGATTGTAAAAATCCGGCATATTTTCCTTATTTTTACTAAGTATTACGATAAATTTTCGTGATATTAACCAAAATTTAAGATTATTTCATGCAGCGCCTCACAAAGGCAAAGCGTTTAACAAAATAGTATGGCCTGCTCAGAGATTGAATCACATATTATAGAAGCATGTAAGCGTAAAGAAAAAGCGGCACAGAAAGCGCTTTACGAGCATTATGCTTCATATGTGTATGGCATTTCACTGCGCTATGCTAAAAACAAGCAGGATGCCGAAGATTTGATGCAGGATGCATTTGTGAAAATTTTGAAAAACATTAAACGCTATAAAGATTATGGGAGTTTTACAGGATGGCTGACACGCATAGCCATAAACACAGCTATCAGTTATTACAGAAAAAAGGTAAGGCAAATGACCAGTGCAGACAGCGATGCTGTTGGCCGAGAGGCTGACAAACCGTTTTATGTTGACAGTTATGTTTTTGCCAAGGATATAGTGGAAGCGATAAAAAGTTTACCTGATGGATACAGATTGGTTTTTAACTTATACGCTGTGGAAGGTTATGATCACAAAGAAATCGGTAAAATGCTTGACATTGCCCCAAGTTCAAGTCGATCCCAGTATTTCAGGGCAAGGCAAATGTTGCAAAAGAAACTGGAAAGCACATACCAGCGAGTGTGAATTAAATGGCAAATAAAAAAGACATAAAAGACCTGTTAAACGATTACAATCCCACACCTCCCGAAGGTGGCTGGGACGCTGTGCAGTCACGTATGGAAGCCGGGGCATCCACTGATGTCAGAGATGTGTTGTCGGAGTATCAGGCCAGACCTGCTGCAGGTCAGTGGGGCAAGATCAACAACCGTTTGATCTGGAACCGTTTTCTGACATTCCGCAGCGGTCATTTTAATGTATTTTACCTTGCCATCATTCTTTTGATCTTTTCAGGCAGCCTTTTGGTGGCGACAAAACCATCATCCGACAGACTATACAACCCACGCTCCGGTGAACAGAACTCATTATCTGAATACAGCTCACCGGCAAATATTCAAACCACAAACAATCCGACAGCAAACAAAACACCAACAGAAAGCTCTGATAATTCATCACGGCCTGCTTCATCAGCCCTCGCTAACACAGACTCCGGCAATTCATTAACCGAAGATGAAAAACAGGGTTTTGACAATGATAATTCGTCTTTCGCCCCCACAAAGCGAAGTGCAAATGAACAAGCAGGCATAAACAATAAAAAGCGCTCAGCCACCTCTGACATCACGAGTGAATCGACTGCATCTGAGACGAACACCAGAAAACAATTCAGCTTTTGGGACAACATTCACTCCATGCCATTGCTCAGCCTGTTACCCTTACCGGATTTCGGACCGGACAGAATACAGACACCTGACACGCTTGGATTTGATTATCAGAACAAACCAATTTTGTCAGATAAGCCGGGGTATTCCATTAGCCTATCGTATTCAGGCTTGCTTGCCTCAACCGGATATGAAGTAAGTGAAAACAGCAACCTGAGTAATGAAAATACCGATGTCATTCAGCGCCTGAATACACAAATGCACCCATTGTATTCACACGGAATTGATTTGAATTTACATTATAAACAGCAGCATTTTGTTGCATCAGCCGGCATAGGCATCGCAGAGCTTAATTCTGTTTTCAAAGGAGATATTTTTTACACCCTTATTGACAGCACAGAAGCCTACTCCTATTTTGAGAATGGCGATTATGTGTATGATACCACCTGGTACCTCAACCTGGATACCTTATTAATAACCGGCGACAGCGTTTTTTCACCATACGTTGATTCCAGTTATAATAGCTTTACCGACAGCACACTTGTTACTCAGTACGATACCACTCAGGCAAATCAGACCGTAAATCAAAAGAACCGGATACGTTTTTTCAACATCCCCGTATGGCTCGGATACAGAGAGACGAGCGGAGTCTGGGAATATCAGGTACAAGCCGGACTCATTGCCAGCATCCCGGTTCAGAATACTTACACCTGGTACAATCCTGAAACGGGTAATCTCGTTTATAATTCAAATGCGCCATTCAGGCAAACAATTTTCACGCTGGGTGTGCGGGGTTATTTTGCTGTCAGCCTTAACGAACACTGGTCGGCAGGGCTTGAACCAGCATATTATTACAGGTTAAATTCTCTGTTTAACTCCGATTATGCCATACGCACAAATCAGCATACATTTGGAGTCGGAATGCGCGTTCAATACCATTTCTAATGTTCAGGTTATTTGTCATATTGTTCCTGGTGTTGCTTTCACTTAACCCATTGAAGGCTCAGGAGTGCAATGCGTCTTTTTATTATGAGGAAAACCCGGACCAAATCAACACATTTGAGTTCATCAACACCTCAGGAAGCAATATAAATGCGGAAATAACTTATTACTGGGATATGGGAGACGGCAGCACGTATCAAAGCGAAAACGTTACCCATCAGTTCAACACCCCGGATGACTTCAATGTACAGCTCAGCATGCAGGTTCCCATTTGCACAGGTGCAATTCAGGCTGTTGCAGAAGGCGGACAGCCACCATACACATTTAGCTGGAGCAATGGATACACAGAAACATCCGACAGCCTCAGCATACAGGATAGTTTATGCCCGGGTGAATACCAGATAAGCATTACGGATGCCCTTGGCGAGAGCATTTTGACAGAGATTGAAATGGAAGATCTGACGGGCGAAAACCTGCAATTGGCGCTTGACTATGATAACTGTTTATCGGCTTATCCGGATTCCTGTATTGGCCGTATTGCAGCACTGGCTAACGGGGGCACTCCGCCATACACGTATCAGTGGAGCAATGGCAGCAATGAATCTGAAATAACGGGGTTATGTCCCGGCGATTATGGCATTACGGTTTGTGATGCCAATGATGCGTGCATAAGCGACTTTATCAGTTTGCCTGTTTTTGATTGTGAGATAACAGATTTTACTGCTGCCAGCACTGAAGGCACATGCGACGGGTACATACTGTTTGAAGTCAACGGAGGCACTGATCCGTACACCTTTAGCTGGTCGCCCGCTGTTTCTCATACAGATGGAATTTACAGCAGCGAAAGTGATTATACCCTTTGTGCGGGAATGCATACCATTTCAGTTACGGACAACACAGGTCAGGGCTGTGCCGACAGCATAAACCTGAATCCCCTTGATTTTTATTTTACGGTGGTTGATTCCCCGTCCAATGGTTTATGTAACGGCATAGTTTCTGCAAATCCGCAGTATGGCACACCACCATATTCATATGCCTGGAGCAATGGTGATACGGACAGCACTGCGCAAGGCCTGTGTACCGGCTGGCAACACTGCACCGTTTGCGATAGTGAGATGCGTTGCAAAACAGACAGCATTAAGCTTGTCAATCAGCCGCTAAGCAGCACTATGAACTGGCGTGGGCCTTCAGGTCCTTCGGCCTGTGACGGGTATATCTATGCTTATATTGATGGAGGCGTTCCACCATACACATTTTCCTGGGAGCCCGCTCAGGAAAGCCTTAACGGATATAATTTTAGTTTACTGAATGATCTGTGCAGCGGTACCTATATATTAACAACCTGCGATTCTCAGGGTGCATGCATCATGGATACAATCAACCTGAACGACAAACCATTTAATGTGGATATTACCGCCACCAATCCTGTAGAGGGAGCCTGCAACGGGAAAATTAACGTATCGGCAACAGGGGCATCGCCGCCATATAATTTTTTGTGGTCTAATGGTGATGAATGCCTTTACCAGACATCCTGTCTGATTACCGATTTGTGTGCAGGCATGTATCACATAACCATCACCGATTTTGAAAACAATGTTGTACACGATTCTGTAGAACTGAGCGCACTGCCAACAGGGCCGGAAATCACAGATGTAAGCATCAGTTTGCCAGAGCCTGAAGATGCCTGTAATGGATCAGCTATCATTGAAGCGGTAGGTCAGGAGCCCTTAACCTTTTCCT
Source organism: uncultured Bacteroidales bacterium (assembly GCA_964418565.1). Lineage (GTDB taxonomy): Bacteria > Bacteroidota > Bacteroidia > Bacteroidales > ML635J-15 > JAQIBY01. Next base: position 11,827 of record CAYQMB010000077.1, read on the forward strand.
GGAGTACTGATTACTGGCATGAAAGCAATATCAGTGGCATAGAAAATCAGTGCTCAGGCACGTATTACGTTACTGTATGTGATGTCAATAATCTGTGCACACAGGATTCTGTACAATTATTTCCCCTGTCTGCGCATATCAAATCGCTTCAGCATCCGTACAACGGAGAATGCAATGGCAGCATTATGATTGTGCCTGATGGCGGATATCCACCTTATCAGATAAGCTGGGATACCGGAATAACAGGGAACCATGCGGAAAGCTTATGTCCCGGGCAACACATCTATACAATCCAGGACAATTTTGGAAATACGTATCAGGATACCGTAGAGCTGTTTAATCAGAGTATATCCCCCTTACAGACAAATGCAAGCACCGTACAAAACGCAACCATTGATGATTATTGCACCAACAGTTTTTCGCTCAACCTGACGACCAACTGGTTTACGAGCATTCGTGGGAGTGTATTCATAGGTTCTGCACTGTTACCACACGGTGTTGTGGTATTATTTACACCCGAAGAGGATGGTTACACCGCTCGATACCTGACCCGCGTTGAAAACGGAGAATACCGTTTTATGGGTTTAAATCATTCAAATTACATTGCATTTGCCATTCCTGTTTTCACCACAGGTCTGGAGTATTTTCCAATTTATTATCCCACATATTACGGTGATATCCCCAATTGGGAAGATGCTCAGAGCATAAGCCTGACAGATACAGCGCCACGAAATATCCATTTATATAATACAGACGAAATCCGCCACGGGAATAAAACAATCAGCGGACAGGTAATATACCAGCAGGAATCAGCATATGAAGAAAATATCTTTTTACAGGAATGGTATGATCTGGATCCGCCGGGCATCCCTGAAGCAGGTCTGGCCCGTCATATTGCGGTGATTTTAATGACAGAAGATTATCACTACCTCAAACAATGTCTGACAGATCACCAGGGGCGTTTTGAATTTAAACACCTCAGAGAGGGTAATTACAGGCTGCATTTTGAAAAAGCCGGGACAAACACGCAATATGGGCTTCATCCAACAGGGGACAGCACAAGCTCTGTATTGTATATTCTGGATGGAAACGTATTCAGACCCCTATCGACCGGAACAGAATCTGAAGCAGGATGCAATGATTTAAGCCTGTATCCGAATCCCGTTTCAAACACATGTCGCATTCAGCTACCGGAACCTGTGACATCGGAATTACGTATCACTATATACAATGAAACAGGCATGCTTGTAAAACAAATAATAAAACAACCGGCAGACAACATTTTAACTCTGAATGCAGGTGACTTAAAAGCCGGATTTTATTCAATTGAAATACGTGATGCAGCGAATGTATTCAGAAAAAAGTTTATTAAACAGTAAGGCATGAAAAAACGAATATATACATATGGTTTTATTTTGATTCTGATCGCTCTGGTCACTCAAACCTTTGCTCAGAATGGCATAGCTTATCTTAATGATTCCGTATACGGTGATGCATTGAGTTTGCGCAAGATGGATGTTGAAGCCGATGATGCCGAAAATGCCTGGATTGCATACTACAACGCCGGCATTTCAAAATATTCCAACGGGGAATTTACGTTTTATAATCAAAGTAATTCTCCGATACAATCCAATCGTGTAAACGATATTAATGTTCTTGGAGATAAGATTTGCTTTGCCACCAGCGCTGGTGTTGCCAGGATCAACAACAATGTGTGGGAATTTCCGGGTGGTGGACTGGCCGGATATAATGTTGATGCTGTTTTTCAAAGACCCAATAAAATATATGCTTTGGTCAGCAAAGACGCAATTACCGACAGCCTGGCGATATATAACGGAAACAACTGGACTTTTATTCAGATACCACCATACACCCCTTCAATTTTAAACAATGCACCCATGGCATATATCGATGGCCATATGTACTGGGGGACACGGGAAGGCCTCTACTCATTCAACGGCAGCACACAAAGCATCATTTTAAACAATGCCTCAGTAAATGATATTACATCCTACAATGGGTATCTCTGGATAAGCCTGAATACACTTACAAGCACCGGGGACAATATCATAC
>CAYQMB010000078.1:0-13813 GCA_964418565.1 uncultured Bacteroidales bacterium
GTCGGGGTGCTCATTGGTGTATCTGGCGATTTCAATTGCCCGGATGGCGCGTTTCCGGGTATCCGTATCGCTGGTGTTGTGCAGGGGTTTGTAGGATTTCAGGATGTCGCTGAGTTCGTCAAGGGTTTTGTTTTGCAGAGAATCCCGTAAATCCGGATTAACCGGAACACTCAGCAATTGATACTGGTTTAGTATTGCACTGATGTACATGCCTGTACCGCCGCACAGCACAGGGATTTTACCTTTTGCGTGTATCTGTTCCAGGGCCTGGTAAAAATCTCTCTGATATTCAAATACGTTGTACTTTTCACCCGGCTCGGCAATGTCTGTCAGATGGTAGGGCACTGGTTTGCCCTTGTACACGAATTCATCCAGATCCTTACCCGTTCCAATATCCATACCGCGGTAAACCTGGCGGCTGTCTGCAGAGATGATTTCAGAATCAAGCATACCGGCAAGCATCGTGGCTACGCTTGTTTTGCCGGAAGCTGTGGGCCCCAGTAAAACAATCAGGTTGATGCGCTTGTTCCCTTTCTTTTGCATGTTAACAAAAATAGTGGAAATTTTTGGGCTATGCAGTGTGGGGTGACAATGTTTTATGTAATTTTGTTTCACGATGGCCGGAATAGATATCAATAAACGACTGAGGATACTGGGACAGCTAATTGCTAACCCCGGAAATACCTGGAAAGAGCTTATCAGAAAGCCTTTTACCAAGCGGGAGGTTTGGTTTGCGTTTTTCTATCCGGCTGTAACTGCCTTTGGGCTGGCCGAATTTTTTGGTATGCTGCTCTCAGCCTATGTCATGGGCTCATTTGCTTACATCTTTATTTTTTCGGTGCTGATGATGGGAGGGCTTATTGCTGCCTACCATTTGTCTGTTTTTGCCATCCGGTTTTTATTGAATTCCTTTGGCGTGACGGATAAAAAACAGCGTGCCGATCAATTGCTGGCACTGCCACTCTTGCTGGGATATGTCCCCATTGCCGTGACAGCACTTTTCCGAAGCATGTTTTTTCTGGTTGTGTTGTCACTGTACGCCTTTTACCTGTTCTGGCTGGGAACGCAAAAAATGCCCGGTCTGACGCAAGAGCAGAAACCGGTTTTTGGTATTTTGTCCATCGTGTTTACGGCAGGAATACACCTGCTGATATTTTTATTGATACTCGCATTGCGCACACCATTAATGACCTGGTTGTAAGGAGGAAATATGGAACACAAACGTGTACGTGAATTTAAAAACAAGAAAGCTTCATGGAAGTACGAACTGACGGATTTCTTTGTTGCCGGTATACAACTGCGTGGCACAGAAATAAAGTCCATCCGCGCCGGCAAGGTAAACTTTACGGATGCATATTGTACCATTACACCTGAAAGTGAGGTTTTTGTAAAAGGATTACACATTGCAGAATACAAATATGGCACGTCTGAAAATCACGAGCCTAAGCGCGAACGAAAATTGCTGCTGAACAAGCAGGAGATTCGGAAAATCCGTAAGCACCTTAACGAAAAAGGCTTTACATTGATTCCTGTTTCTTTGTTTATCGACGACAGGGGTCTGGCCAAACTGGAAATCGCTCTTGCACGCGGTAAAAAGCTCCATGATAAGCGTAAGGATATCAAGGAAAAAGACATGAAACGTGACATGGACAGAATGAAATTATAATTAAAACATTCGCTTGTCCTTTACGTCCCAAATGAGTTTATACAATGCTAGTCAACGGCAATATCGCGGTGTTTGATTCTGCGTATAGTCCTGTATAAAAACAGAAATGCAACACTTCCGGTTAAAATGTTGGCAATAAATCCGGCCCAGAATATTCCGTTTAAGCCCAAAAGTTGTGATCCCAGCCAGGCCAGGGGAACGTACAGTATCACCATGCGGGCTATGGAGAAAAATGCAGCAGGATACGGACGGTTGATGCCATTGAAAACGGCTGTGCTGAGCATAACCAGACCCTGAAATCCATAACTTGCCCCGACAATCAGAAAGTATTTCCCGGCAATATCAGCAACCCGGGAGCTGTCCGTGAAAACCGATGCAATTTCATTACCCAGAAATACAAATACGATAAACAAAACCACACCCCAGCTAAGTGAAAATCCACAGGCATAATTCAGCGATGTGAAAATGCGGGAAAACAAACGTTTGCTTACGTTTTGACCGATGAATATGATCAAAACCGATCCAAGCGAAGCTATGGTCATCAAGGCAAACATTTCAACACGCGATGCCACACCAAAAGCTGCCACCGCTTCCTGCCCGTGACTTGCAATGATACGCGTAATGATGCCGATAGACAAGGGGGTGATGAGCATGCCCAGTGCGGCCGGTCCTGCTATGTAAATCAGTTTTTTCCAGGTTTGTATTACCTTTCTTATCGCACCGAAATGCAGTGTCAGCAGATTTTCACGCCGGATAAGAACCACCAGTATAAATACCAGTCCTACTCCCCGGGCAATAACCGTGGCCACGGCTGCACCACGAATTCCCATCTCCGGAAACGGACCGTATCCGAAAATGAGCAGGGGATCCAGAATGATGTTGACTACTGCCGACGTAAGCATCAGCATGCCGGGTAAAAACGTGTCACCCGTAGCACGCAAAATGTTGTTGCCTATCATGGGAATAACGACAAAGACAACCCCATAATACCATATGCTCATGTAATCATGAATGTAGGGGAGGATGTGTGATTCCGCTCCGAGTGCCTTAAACAATGGATTAATACTTAACAAACCGGCAACCACAAATGCCAGCACCACAATTACCCCAAGCAATATGGCTCTGCTGGCCATTATCCGCACATTGGAATGACTTTCAGTGATAATATTTCTTGAAATCAGCGAACTGGTACCAATGCCAATTCCCTGAGACAAACTGCTGATGAACATCACAACAGGAAAACTAAAACCCATGGCTGCCAGTTGGTTTACGCCAAGTTTTCCGATGAAATAGGTATCAGCCAGATTAAAAATAACCATTCCCATCATGCCAAACAGCATGGGCCAGGTTAATTGAAACAGGTGATTGCCAATATGTCCCTCTGTTAATTTTCTTCGTGTTTTAGCCATGCGTTTCTTTCAGGTTGCCAATTTCATGCAATGCATTGCTTTTGATTCTTTCCAGAAATTCATAAACCTGCTCTTGTTCTTCATCTGTGAATCCTGACAAAAGCGTGTTACTCCAACCGGAAAAAATGGTTGTTAACTCGTTCCGGAAAGACTCCGTTTTCCCGGTTATGTATAATTGTTTTGATCTGCTGTCCGCCCTGTTACTCGTGCGGGTAATGTATCCGTTTGCCTCAAGTCGCTCAATTTGCGAGGTGACTGAGGATTTGTCAACCTGCAGGTGATTAACAAGCTCCGACTGACTGCAGCCATTGTTGCGGATGATGTAATGCAAGGTTCCGATTTGTGAATGACCAATGGAATAGTGAGCCAGCTTTTGCTGAAAATACCGGTGTGCACAGCGTGAAATGATGCCGATTTCTTTACCCGCTGATCGATGTGATTCATGATCTTTCATGCAGCAAACATACGAGGAATAAGTTGGGATTCCAACCAAAATGCCGGAATAACTCAAAATCAATCACCAAAATATATCATGAATATCAGAGTCTGAAGGGCTTAAACATGAATACCCCCTGGTCAATATAACGAACACAAAAAGTATACTCAATTTCTCTGAATTGTATTGGCAATTTTGATTCCCCGTGGCAAATTGGGACAAAATCTTTTTGTGTGAAGTATCTGAAAATGCCAGAATATTAATTCATGGAATCTCTGTTTTCCCTGCTTTTCCATTCATCCCAGGGTGTAGAGCCAGTGAGTTTATACCGAAGGCCGAAATTGAGAATCTGCACCTGAAAAAATGCATGATCATCCCATCGAAGCGGGCTGTAATCAATGCGTGAAAAGGCCAGCACGAAAAATGGAAAGGTTTCAAGGTAAAGACGTTTATACAGGCGGATGTTCATGCTCATACCGGCGCGAAAAAGCGGTCCGAATTTGTCGGTGTTGTCCCTGTACACGTGTATGGCTCCCAGCCCTGCGCGGCCAGTGAACCAGATTCTGTCTTCCCATAAATTCATACGGTAACTTCCCGACAGGAGCAGGCTGAGCTGGTTGGTGCCGAGCTCAAAATTTTTATCCCTCATGGCAAACGTCTGATGCCTTTTGCTTTCCATTTCAAATCCAATATTCAGCTTATTTTTTATTTGCTGTTCATAGGAGAAATGCACTTTTGGTCCGAGGGAGTTCCACGCGTCAAGGGTGTAAGAGGCATTAAAGCGCAGCCAGGAATCCGGATCCTGGGCTGAAATGCCTGAATGCATTCCCATCAGGGCAAAAAGCAAGAGCACATAACGCATCAGAAATTCGGTTTGTGTTCGTATTTCTTGTAAAATTCAACAATAATATCCACAGCTTCTTCGGCAGTATCCACGATGTGAAAAATATCCATATCCGTGGGGGAGATGTTGTTTTCCTGCTCCAGTACGCGGGCTTCAATCCATTTTATCATATCAGACCAATAGTCTTTTCCAACCATGATGATGGGGAATCTGCCGATTTTCTTTGTCTGAATTAGTGTAATGGCTTCGAACAGCTCATCAAAGGTTCCGAAGCCGCCGGGCAGCACAATAAAGCCCTGGCTGTATTTCATAAACATAACCTTGCGGACAAAGAAATAGTCGAAGGTTACCAGTTTGTCCTGGTCGATATAGGCATTGTGTTGTTGTTCAAATTCCAGTTTGATGTTGCAACCGATGGATTTGCCACCATTGAGTCTGGCGCCTTTATTGGCTGCTTCCATAATGCCGGGACCACCGCCGGTAATCACACCATAGCCTGACTTGGTCAGTAGCTTGCCAATGGATTCTGCTATCTGGTAATACGGGTTGTCAGGTTTTGTACGTGCCGAGCCGAATACACTGACACTGGGACCAATGCGGGCAAGCTTTTCATAGCCTTCCACAAATTCTGACATTACCTTAAAAATCGCCCAACTGTCGTTGGATTTTATTTCTACCCAGTCTTTTTGTTCAAAGGATTCCCGGATAATTTTTTCTTCTTCACTCATCATAATGCTATGATATTTTTTTTAAATATGCGAAAAAAATGCAAAATCACCTTGCATTTTATAAATAATTCCCTGTCCTGTCAGGATTTATGTTTATCGCAAATAGTGTGCCGCATTGCGATTAACGTTCCCGGCTGAAATAGTGTTTTGGATCGCCCCACTGGCCGTATCCGATTTTGTCACCTGTCATGCCAATCCTTACTTCAAGACATGATGAACAATCCGATGCTTCTTCGTCGGTGCAGGGTTTGTTTTCGTACAACTTGTAGTTGTTTCTGAAGCAGCCTGGTGTGATATTTGGCATGATAACATTGGCCCCGGCCATGATGGCTTTTTCCCTTCCGATGGGGTCGATGGCCTGCATGGCTGTGGCAGCGGCAATGTTGATGTCTTTCATCATGATGCGCAAAGTGGAAATCATCCGCAGGGTCAGGCGAAACCGGTCGTTCAGAGGCATAAGCTGGTCTTTGTGCTTGTATAAGGGGGTTTGCTCATGCTCAATATAAGGTCCCATACCGCACATATCAATATCAAAATCGCGCATGAAAATCAAATCATCAGCCAGATGTTCCATGTTTTGAAACGGTGTGCCAATCATAACCCCGGTGCCGGTCTGATAGCCCAGTTTTTGCAGAAGTCTGAGCGATTTTATGCGGTTTTCAAAACTATGAAGCTCGTTTTCCGGATGCAGCTTGTGATACAAATCTCTGCTTGCGCTTTCTATCCGCAACAGATACCGGTGTGCGCCGGCTTCTTTCCACGCTCTGAAAACCGACTCGCTTTGCTCACCAAGCGACAGTGTAATGCCGGGTGGTGTATCGCTGAGGGATTTTATTTTTGTCAGCAGTTCGGTGATTTTATCGGTAAATGCCTTGTTGCTGCGTTCTCCGGCCTGAATCACTATGGAGCCGTAGTTGTTGTCTATTGCGTATTTTGCTGCGTCCAGAACGTCTTCATCGGATAACTGATAACGGTCTGTTGCCTTGTTGCCGCATCGTATGCCACAGTAGTAACAATTTTTTGAACATATGTTGGAGTATTCGATCAGGCCACGAAACCAGGTCACTTTTCCAACGTATTGAGCCTTGATCTCTGCTGCTTTTTTAAAAAGTGCTTTCTCATCTTCACCCTGCAGTCCCAGCAGATATATGATTTCATCCCTGTTGGGATCAGCCTTCTCCAGTATTTTCTGTAGTTTCTTATTCATCACTAAGTATTAAAGAACAAATGCCTTTCATTTAAGCGGCTAATTTAGAAATTGTTCACATGAAAAGCGGTATTTTAGCAAACATTTTTAACCAGCTCTTGTTTTTAGAGCAAAGCAAAACCAAAGGATATGGATGATAAGTCCTTTTTATCGCAGACAGATCCTGCTACTGTTGACAAAATGTATAAGGCATACAAGCGGGGCGAGGAAGTGGAAGATTCCTGGAAGCATTTTTTTAAGGGATTTGAACTGGCGCTTGAAAACTATGCGTCCAAAGCTTCGGGAGAGCTGGTGGATAAGGAGTTTAAAGTTGTCAACCTGATCAACGGTTACCGCAAACGCGGCCATTTGTTTACCAAAACCAATCCGGTACGGAGCCGGCGTAAATACTTTCCTACCCTTGATATTGAAAATTACGGCCTTGATGAATCTGACCTGGATACGGAATTTGATGCCGGAAAATTCATTGGTCTCGGCAGGTCTAAACTGAGAGATATTATTTCAGCGCTTGACAAAACCTATTGTGCAAGCGTAGGGGCCGAATACATGTTTATCCGTCAGCCCGAAGTAACAGACTGGCTGAAACATACTATGGAATCGGTGCAAAATGAGCCTGATTTTAGCAGCGACGAGAAAAAACACATCTTTTATCACCTGAACAAGGCGGTTGGTTTCGAGCAGTTTATCCATAAAAAGTTTACCGGTCAGAAACGCTTTTCTCTGGAAGGTGGTGAAAGCCTGATTCCTGCCCTGGATGGCCTGATTGAAAAAGGAGCCGGAATGGGTGTGAAAGAATTTGTTGTTGGCATGTCACACCGTGGCAGGCTGAATGTGCTGAGCAATATTATGCAGAAAAAACCACAGCACATTTTCGAAGAATTTACCGGGAAAAAATATGAGAGCGACAACCTCCTGGGGGACGTGAAATACCACTTGGGTTTCAGCAATGTAGTAAAAACTGACGAAGGACATAATGTAAAACTCAACCTGATGCCAAATCCCAGTCATCTGGAGCTTGTAGGCCCGGTGGTTGAAGGTGTGTCACGGGGTAAGTTTGAGCATGAATACAACAATGATTTTGACAAACTTGTGCCCGTAATTATTCACGGTGATGCAGCCATTGCCGCGCAGGGTTCGGTATATGAAACCATACAGATGTCGCAGCTTGCAGGATACAAAACCGGGGGAACCATACACCTGGTTGTTAACAATCAACTGGGGTTTACAACCAACTACCTGGATGGTCGTTCAAGTACATACAGCACGGATGTGGCAAAGCTTGTCAAAGCCCCTGTTTTTCACGTAAACGGGGATGATCCGGAAGCCATCCTGTATACAACGCAATTGGCAATCGAATACCGTCAGCAGTTTCATACCGATGTGTTTATTGATATCCTGGGATATCGCAAATACGGGCACAATGAAGGTGATGAACCACGCTTTACCCAACCGGTTTTGTACGACAGCATCAGCAAGCATGAAAATGCACGGGACCTTTACGCTGAACAGCTAATGAATGAGGGGATCATCAGTAAAAAGGATGTAAAAGCCATACGCGACGATTTTGAACGTGAACTTGACAAAGCTCTGAGTAAAGCAAAAGAGAAAGATTCGGTTGAGATGGCAGAGATTATGCCGGATACCTGGAGCGATAACAAGGTACCAAAACCAAAAAAACTGAGCAAAAAGCGGCTGAAAGCCCTGAATGATGTGTTGTCATCCCTGCCGGAGGACAAACCTTTCCTTCGGAAAGTGGAAAAAATGACTGCCCAGCGTGCCGGGATGTTTGAGAATGACAGCATCGACTGGGGCCTGGCTGAACAACTTGCCTATGCCAGCATTCTGGAAGAAGGACTGCCCGTTAGATTAAGCGGTCAGGATTCTGTCAGGGGAACATTTTCACACCGCCACGCTTCTTTCTTTATCCAGAAATCCAGAGAATCCTTTACTCCGCTAAAGCACATTTCTGATGATCAGGGCATTTTCAGTGTGTTCAATTCTCCTTTATCTGAGTTGGCTGTACTGGCATTTGAATATGGTTACGCCATGGCGAGTCCGGGTGGGTTAACCATCTGGGAAGCTCAGTTTGGTGATTTTGGCAATATGGCTCAGGCTGTTTTTGATCAGTACATCAGCTCGGCTGAAGCCAAGTGGAGGTTAAGAAACGGCCTTGTGATGTTTTTACCCCACGGTTACGAAGGGCAGGGGCCGGAGCATTCAAGCGCAAGGATTGAACGCTACACAGGCCTTGCAGCCGATAATAACATGCAAATCATCATGCCGACAACACCTGATAATATGTTTCATGCCCTCAGAAATCATGTTTTCAGGGATTATAAACACCCCATGGTGGTTTTTACCCCGAAAAGCCTTCTGCGGCATCCAGAAGTGAAAGCATCTGTTAAAGATCTGACCGATGGAACATTCAGACCGGTGATTGATGATCCGGATGCCGATCCTGAAAAAGTGAAACAATTTGTGTTGACATACGGAAAGTTGTATTATCAGCTAAAAGAAAAGCAAAAAGAGTATAAAGCTGATCACCTTGCCATCATCAGGCTGGAGCAGTTTTATCCGTTCCCGGAAAAAGAAATTCAGGCCATGTTTGATAAATATGCAGATGCGGTTGTGTGGATTTTTGCTCAGGATGAACCGGCCAATATGGGTGTGTATCATTCCATTTGTCAGTACCTTAAGCGTAATGAGTTTGAGCTTGTATCACGCCCTGCCAGCAGTAGCCCTGCACCCGGTCTGCCGGAACAGCATCAGCAGCAGGAAAAGAAAATTCTGGACAAGGTGTTCAGAAAATGCGATTGCGAATGGAACAGAAAACAATGCGACATGCATTGCGTAAACTACAATAAAAACCAAACAGCATGATAGTTGAAGTAAAAGTACCCAGCCCCGGAGAATCCATCACGGAAGTAGAAATTGCCGAATGGCTTGTCAGCGATGGCGATATCGTTGAAAAAGATCAGGAGCTTGCCGAAATTGAATCTGAAAAGGCAACCCTTAGCATTGTTGCTGAAGAAGCCGGAAAGGTTTCCATAAAACACGACAGCAACAAAAGCCTGAAAGTAGGGGCAGTGGCCTGTACCATTGATACCGATTATGCAGATCAGGCAGGAAAGGAAGATGAGACGGACAAAGCCACAGAAGACACATCCGGTGCTGATGAATCCGGACAGCCGGATAATTCAGGCGATGATAAGCAAGCGGAATCCTCTGATCAGAAAGAAAAATCAGAAAAAGGAGGAGGCACCGGTCAGCCGGAAGGAGACAAAGAGCTTGATGAAAAATCCGCGCAATCGCAGGAAAACGTAAAAGTATCGCCCCTTGCCCGCCGGCTGATGGAAGAAAAAGGGCTCACGCTGGAAGATGTTGTCAACGGACTGGCCCGCATTACAAAGGCAGATGTAGAGCAGGTTGCCGAAATGAGTTCCGGACAGCAGTCATCCGGAAAAAAACGCCAGCGTGAAGAACAGCGTGAGGAAATGTCCTCGCTGCGTAAAAAACTCAGTGAACGCCTGGTGGCGGTGAAAAACGAAAGTGCCATGCTTACTACCTTCAACGAAGTAGATATGAGCAGGGTGATGTCCATGCGTTCGGAATTCAAACAGGCTTTTATTGATAAGCACGGCATCAAACCGGGTTTTATGTCCTTCTTTACCAAAGCATCTGCCCTGGCTTTAAAAGAATTTCCAAATGTTAATGCTTATATTGACGAAGATGAAATTGTATCTCACACTTACGCGGATATCGGGATTGCTGTTCAAACCCCAAAAGGTCTGATGGTGCCTGTGGTCCGGGATGCAGATGTGAAGAAAATTCCGGAACTTGAGAAGGACATACAGGAGCTTGCCAATAAAGCCAGAAACAAGAAAATAAACCTCGATGATCTGAAAGGCGGAACCTTCAGCATTACCAATGGCGGGGTGTTTGGCTCGCTCTTATCCACACCCATATTAAATCCGCCGCAGGCAGCCATACTTGGTATGCATAACATTCAGGAACGCCCTGTGGCAGTGGATGGACAAGTGGTGATAAAGCCCATGATGTACGTGGCTTTGTCGTATGATCATCGCCTTGTGGATGGGAAAGAATCGGTGAGTTTTCTGATGAAAATCAAGGAAATCATCGAAAACCCCGAACATTTTTTAACCAATGGCGTAAACCCCGACAGAACCATTCTGGATTTGTAATATGTGCGGACGCTTTGTACTGGTACAGAAACTTGAAAAAATAGCGGATCGGTTTGGGGTTGAGATTCCGGAAGGCCTGGAATTTTCACCTTCATACAACATTGGTCCCGGTAAATATTCCCTTGTAATTACCGACAGGCAACCCAACAGCATTGAAAAATTCCGCTTTGGCCTGACACCTTTCTGGTCAAAAAAGAACATGCTACTGTTCAATGCCAGGGCAGAGGGTGACCGCAACAAAGAAAACAATCCAAACTACAGTGGTGCCAAAGATATCATCAGCAAACCCGCCTTTCGCAAGCCCATACGTTCGCAGCGCTGCCTGGTAATTGCCGATGCGTTTTACGAGGGTTCTACCTCAAACGGCCTCAGCGATGCTCATCTGGTTTACCTCAGAAACAAGCAGCGCCCATTTGCTTTTGCAGGCATCTGGGATAGCTGGAAACATCCCGACAGCGGAAAAATTATTGAAGGTTTTTCCATTATTACCACCACACCCAATGAGTTGCTGCAAAAAATCCCGCATCACCGCTCACCGGTTATTTTGCATCCCGGGCAGGAAAAACTCTGGCTCAACCCGGAAACACCGCTCACCGATATCACCGCATGCCTGAAACCTTTTCCTGCTGAAAAAATGAATGCTTATCCGGTAAGTGACAAGGTGAAAAGCATCCGCAATGATGAGCCTGAGCTTGTCAATCCTCAGGGAGAGCCCATCATGCCGGAACATAATGTGGGAATTAAAAAACGGCTTGATAAACAGGGTTTTGGTCGTCGAGGGCGGCATTTCTAAGCCACTTTGATCGGAATATGATGCAGGTATTCTTAATCCTGCAAATGAAATTCATCGGGGTAGGCGTTTGTATTTAGCCATGTGTTCAGATTGTCTTTATATTCAGGCAAAAAGCGTGTTACCAGTGTTTCGAATGAGTTATAATCCAGGTGGTCAGAATTGAATAATTGGTTTAAAAAAACTTCAAATTTCTCATCTCCCATGTTTTGCCACATATCGTATAAAAACAATCGGCTTCTGTCCGGCAGTATGAATTTGTCTTTGTATCGGCCGATTTCATTGTGAGAGATTTCAAGTATGGGCTTTTCCGGTGGCAAGCTGCGACCACGAGGGCTTTTTCCTGTTCGCTTTTTGGTTAAGTATTGTGTTTCAATTTTATGCATGTATGCCTCAAGATTAAAGTCATCGGATGTGTGATGCAAGCCATACAGATGAAAAAAGGCTGGAAATCCTTCCACAACAAAACAGTAAAACGGATTTGATTTTTTGACAGGTACTGCAACATACGGGTGCACAAGTTCGTGAGCGATTGTTAGTCTGGAATACAGATTGTCGTCAAAATGTTTATAAACGGAATGCGATATTCCTACAACATTCTGGCTGGATATATTTCCATATTTTGGCATTTCAAGGATATGGAGATTTGCGCTGTTTGGCTGGGTTTTAAACGTATTGTTATACAGCGTTTTTAGGGTGTCTGTGTATTGGAGTATGCTTGAGGCAATAGCTGCATCGTTTATGTAATACACAAAAATCCCGTTTTTGGAAATTGTTTTGAACTTCCGGGCGGTACACTGCAGATTCATGATTTTTGATACTCCGGGTTGCCAGCTTACCGTGTAATTTACACTGTCATTGTTTTCATGGTTGCGCTTGCCGGAAACAATGGCTCTGAAACCTGCTGGTAACTTAATTGTGATGTTGTCAAATTCTGCCTGATAATTATCCTCTCCTGAATTTTCGAAAACCGGAAACCAGGGAGAGTAATGGTAAGCTCTGAGAAAAACACCCGTTTCTTTGTTGATATGCATGTAGTTTGATAAGCTTCTGGCTTTTGAGGGGTGCATAAATCCGGAATAATATACAACCACAGAGCGGTGTGTTTTTACATCCTGGCTGTTTATCATGGTTTTGAGGCCTACATAACTGTAATCCTTGTCATAAAATACCTTCTCAGAGTCGAATGAGATGCTATGCTGTCCCGATAAGACAGAGTCAATTTTAAATTCACCGTGGAGGTAAAAAACCAGACTGTCCTGTGTTATTTCGGAGAAAGTGATTTTCGCATTTCCACGGGCAAAGTGCGTGTTGGATACAGGGTATCCCCACATTTGAGCATCTTTAGGAAAAAAATGCATGTTGATTGAGTAGCTTTTAATTACCTGTGCTTCGCCGGTGAAAAATGCCAACAAAATTGCCGGTAAAACGATAAGCTTTTTTATGTTCTTCATTGGCTGGATATGTTATTATTGATCTTGTTAAGCTTATTCAGACCTAAACCGAAGGCCTGTATTGCGAATGTAGAAAACAATCAGGATTCCGACAAATCCGCTGTATTTCTTTTTGTCGCATGACAGTGGTTCTAAAAAAACGAACGCTGCCTGTTGGAAACTAGCATGCAAAACCCCCCTTAACGGATGTGCCCCTGACATACCAGCTACTGTTTTATACCGAGTCAACTTGCTGTTAGGTTGATTTGTCCCTAAGTGATTTTGCTTATATGAAAATCCGCTTAAAGCCGCTGATATAAACTCTTCTCATGATGTACATTTATCAAAAAGAGTTTTGTCATGACGTATTTTTATAATATTCCTCTCGTTTTCTTCATCGTCTTATCTTTTTCTGCGCTGAAGGCTCAGCCTTTGCCCGCTGATATGGAGCAAGTACCGGATACTGCCCGAAATTCCATTTATCAGTGTGAGCAGCCCGTTATTAAGGGGATAACTGCATGTGATCCGGATGCATTTCAACTGTCTGCTAAAAGTGAAGCTGAGCAGATTTGGTGGTGGGTTAAAGACGGGGATGAATGGACATACACCGGCGAAGGCAAAAACATGAGCATCCCTAATTTTGGTGATGATCGGGAAATTCGTGTGCAGGCACAATGCCCGTACAATCCGCAGCAAAACAAAAGCTTAAGCACGTTTTATAATGGCGACAATGGTAAAGAGGGGATGATGTTCAGATTGATAGCAAGTAAAAAAATTGTTCTTAACGGCTTTGATGTCAATATGTTTGACGGGGAAGACTTTTTTAGTGTATTTGTGCATAACGGACCATACCGTTACGATATCAATCAACCCGAAGCCTGGACACTGCATGAGCAGCAGTACATTCATGGTATAGGAAAAAACAAGGCCACTTATGTGGATATCGAGCCAATTACCATGCAGGCCGGAGATACCCTGGGAATTTATATGAGTTTTGAAAACAACGGTATTATGTATTACGATAACGGAAAAATGGATGTATCTGATGACAATATTAAGCTTGATTTTGGTAAAGGCGTTAGCTGGGCATTTACATCA
>CAYQMB010000079.1:0-13460 GCA_964418565.1 uncultured Bacteroidales bacterium
GCTGTTGCTCATGATGTTTTGAAGCAATTCTTCCATAAAGCTATTCGATCAGGGGATCAATTTTTTCTTTAATGATTTGCTTTAATTTAGCCGGGTTGCTTTTGGCGTGCATAAATGCCTCGCTTGTGATGTTGATTTTCTCACCATTGCCAACAATCAGCAGGCTTTGGCCGGAAACACCAATCTCTTTAGCTTTTTGTTCCCCATTATTTTCTTCCAGATTGTAAACTGAGAATTTTACATCTTCACCGTACAAATCCATCACGGCATTTTGAGATTCTTCCTCCACAGCCTTACAGGTGGGACAACGCCTTTCATTGTGGAAATAATATACGTGTACACCGTCTTCGGCTTCAATTGCAGTATTTGTGTTGTCATTTTCTTTGTTGCCGGAGCATGCTGCACCAATTGTAAACAACAGGATGGTAAATCCAATCAGTTTTAAGTTTTTCATCAGATTATTATTTTGAAGTTAGTAAATCGTTTAGTTCTTTGGATGAAGGTAAACGGCCTGAAAAAACCACTTTTCCGTCAATAACCAGGCCCGGTGTTGCCATCACACCATATTCCATAATTTTCATGATGTCTTCAACTTTTTCAATGTTTGCTTCAATGCCCAGTTCATTAACTGCCTGACGTGTTTTTTCTTCCAGCTTTTTGCATTTGGGGCAGCCGGTGCCCAGAATTTTAATGTCCATAATTCTATTTGTTTAAATGTTCGTTGTAAAACTGTTTGAATTTATTTTTTATCTCATCTCGTATTCTTCTGTACTCCGATAAAACGTAATCAGGTTTTCCGTTTACAGCAGCAGGGTCTTCAAAACCAATGTGGAGTCTGTTTTTTACTTTGCCTGTAAATACCGGGCATTTTTCTTTGGCGCCGTCGCATACTGTAATGGCGTAATCAAATGATTCATTCAGGTATTTATCTATTGATTCTGGTTGATTATTGCTTAAATCCATTCCCTCTTCCAGCATAACTTCAACCGTGCGGGGATTGATTTTACTTTCGGCATTGGTTCCTGCAGAATATACCTCGAGATTTTTATCAAAAGATTTGAGAAAAGCTTCTGCCATTTGGCTGCGACAGGTGTTTCCGGTACAGATAATTAGAATTTTCATAATCAGTTTAGATTACCTCCTTTTCGTTAAATAGCTTATGAAACATGGATTTGGCTTTTTCCCAGTTTTCCCGGTTCAGGCAATACTTGATGTATGGCTGTTCAATTTCTCCCTGAATCAGCCCTGCGTATTTAAGTTCTTTCAGATGCTGAGACAGGGTAGAGCGACCAACCGGCAACTCATCCACCAAATCGCCGCTGTAGCAACAGGCATTCATTTGAGATAATTTTTGCAAAATGTATAGCCTCACCGGATGCCCCATGGCCTTAGTAATCCTTGCCATTTCTTTGACTTCTTCCGATAGTTCAACTTTTTCTTTCATCTTTTCATTTAGTTGTTTTACGTTTCGCAAAGTAACGAAATGAAATTTGAATGTGCAAGTTTAAGTTTTAAATTGTTGTTAATTTCTAACCCGGGTGGATGTACGGTTAATTTTAATTTGCAGCAATGCTTTATAAAAAAGTAAATTAACTGTTTAGTGCTTATTAAATTATGGACAAATTTGCAATCGTATTGCAAATTTGTCCATAAAACTTCTTGTTTAATGAATGATTTTAATCCATAAAGCCATTTTAACTTTTTATTCCGGGCTCAATGTTCAAATTACTCAACAACAATTTTCCCGAAATACAATTCATCATCAGCAGAAATGCGAATGAGATACAAGCCTTTTGGTTCGTTAATTGTAAACTGCAGTTGATTTGTGTATTCTGCAGACTCCTGATGTACGAGGCTTCCGGGTGCATTGTAAACACTTACACGCACATCCTGTTTGATATCGGAAAACTCAATATTTACGACTCCATCGGTTGGATTTGGAAAGATATGGAAATCCCCGGGCGATTCGTTGTTCACTTGCAGACCGAGAATTTCATGACATGCAGAGGTTTTCTCACAATCATTCAATCGAATCAGCACGGCATAATTTCCGTCCGCATCAGGGAAAAATTCCTGCGCCGTTGCGCCATCAATTTCCATCATACCCGAATCGCAATCCAGCCACTGATATTCTGCTCCACTCTGATTGGCGGCAAAGCCTTCTTCCAGCAAAGTGACAGAATTGTCAATGTTTGTTACATCCAGTGTGATGTCTATGATGCTGTCGCAACCCGCCCCATTTGGAATCGTATCAGAATACTGACCTGAAGCGTAAAGTGTTTGTCCTGAAGGTGCTGTAAATGAATCGCAGGCATGAGCTGTCAGCTCGGCGAAAGTGCTCTCCAGAATTGTCAGATCAATTTCTATGACAGAATCACAACCTGCTGCATTTTGAAGCGTATCGTAATAAAGCCCGGATTCCGTGTAAATATTACCGGCCGGAGAAATGTATTCATTGCACACTTCTTCAGTCAGATATGCAGATGTGCTTTCCCTGATGTTCAGATTTATTTCAACGATACTATCGCACATGCTTGCATTCTGTATGGTATCATAATACACCCCGCTTTCGGTGTAAGTGTTTCCGGCAGGAGATAAATAGCTGTCACAAACATCTTCAGTAATGCTTGCAAAGCTTGTGATTCCCATGTCAAGGTTGATTTCAATGATGCTATCGCAACCTGCAGCATTCGGAATGGTATCGAAATACTGTCCTGAAGCGTAATACACATCCCCGGAAGGTGCCATAAAGGAGTCGCAGGCATGCACATTCATTTCCGCAAAGGTAGTTTCCAAAACTGTCAAATCAATTTCTATCACAGAGTCACAAAGCATGTAATTTGTAATCGTATCGTAATGAATTCCCGATTCGGTAAAGACTGCTCCTGAAGGCGCTGTAAACGTATCACAAACCACCTCAGTAATGGAACTGTTTGTCGGTCCGATAATGTGAATCATTTCTGTTATCGTACTGTCAATACTCAAGGCAGTATCGGTTACCGTAAGGCTCACCAAATAATTTCCTGTTCCATAATACACATGCGAGGCTGCAGAATCTGAGCTTACTGCACCGTCACCAAAATCCCAAAAACAGCTATCGCTATCAATGCTTAGATTTTGGAAATCAATTACCGTTGAGTCACAGGTTTCAATCCGGTTATAAGTAAATTCAGCAATTGGCAGAGAAATTTTTTCTATGGTATCAACGGTTGGAGATGACCACATTCCCAGGGTATCTCTGAACTGATAATGCAGGGTATATTGGCCTTTCCACATCTGTGTCATATCAATTTGCTGATTCAGTGAAAAGAAAGATTGAGCCGGACTCACCGGTGATTCAAATGCGCTGTCAAAATTATCATCAAACCAATAGCGCCAGGCAATGATTTTATTATCAAGGGATAGAGATTCGGGTGTTTTATAAATGAACTGAGACACCGGACTGCTCCATTGACCCCGATCATCGAGGAATCGGAGATGAAAGATATGCACTCCGGGGTTAATTCCGCCAGCGTCAATATCCGTTGCCAGCAGCATATTTTGAGATGCAGTTACGGATTCGGTTGTTGCATCATCATAACCCGAATCGAACCAATACTGATAAGCCACAATTTCACCAGATTCAAGTCCGTTTCCCGGGATGGCTGTTTTGTAAATAAATTGTGCAACCGGACTGCTCCATTGTCCCCGTTCATCCTGAAATCGCAGGTAAAAAATATGTACACCCGAACTGAGTGCTGTAGCATCAATATCAGAAATCAACTGAAAATTTGATGATGAGGAAATATCTTGAGAAACGGCCTGGTCGTGAGCATTGTCAAACCAATATTGGTATCGTGTGATTCCATTATTTTGGACAGAAACCTGCTCCGAAAATTTGTAGAAAAATTGCGCTGTCGGTGAGCTCCACTGTCCACGGCTGTCTTTGTAGCGAATGTAAAAAATATGGACTCCGGGTGTTAATGCTGATGCATCAATGTCTGTCAGCATCTGGTAGTTCTGTGTAGCTGCAACCGTTTGACTTACTGCTGCATCAAAGTCTGAGCCAAACCAGTACTGATATTCGACTATGTCATTGTTTCCGGTTCCGGAATTCTGAGAAGAGAGGCGGTAGATGAATTGTGCCTGCGGACTGCTCCACAGACCATTTTCATCCTTAAACCGGATATAAAAAACATGCACGCCCGGTGGCAGAAGTGAAGCATCTATATCGGTTTGCAGATTTACCGTTTGCCCGGGAGCAAGTGCTGTTGTTGTGGCTGCGTCAAAATCATCATTAAACCAATACTGATATGCATTGATTTGATTTTGTGCAGACAAAGCAAAGCTGACGGACAAAAATAATAGTATGAAAATCAGGCGTTTCATAATTAATTATCCTGAGCGTTAACTTCAACATCCACATTGAGAAAACCATTTTCATCTGTACCGGAACTTATGGTTTTTGTGCTGATGTGGGGGTTTTGCGGAACAAAGCCTTCTTTCAGGGGGAAAAGCCCGCCATATACACCGACTTGCGTTCCGTCATCACCCAAATAAGTGGTTTCAGCAGATGATGTTAAATGATAATTATCATCGAAACTGAATGGTTCGGATGGCAATGAAATGAAAACAGTGGATAAATCAATTCCTTTGTAATTGTTGACATCAATTGGGGTAGAGCCAAAGCCAGGAGTAGGATGCTGAGTGATACAGTTTTGTATTGTGTTGGATGCGCCATCAATATAATAATTGTTGCTCGGGTCATGAAAAATACAATTGCTGATTAAATTGGTATTTGAGCTTGTAATAATGTCATAACTTGCACTTGAAGGGGTGTATAAAAACGAAGCGTTTTTTATGGAATTTGAATTTGAATTTGAAATCCTGTCATTAAAAATACAGTTTGTAATTAAACTGTTCGTTACACCCTCCAAATCAATGCTGGATATAAAAACAGATTGAATAAAGGCATAGTTTGTTCTTAACACGGATGGACTTCCACCTGAGCCAAAGTCTAAACTACCATCAAATTTGCAACGCACAAAAGAAACATCATCAATCACCTGCGCAAAGTTCTCTCTAATTTGATGTGCGAACTGTATGCCTTCAAAATACAAGCCGTCAGCACCATTTTCAACATTAACGATTCCACTTATTTGTGTGATGTAGGTTGCAGCAGTAGAGTCGGGATGAATGCCGGCACCGAATATTTTCAATCCTTTAGAGATGCTGGAAGAAATGGTGAAAGCGCCACCCGAAAGATAAAGCGTGTCGCCCGTTTCGGCAAGGGTATAAGCATCATCAAAGGCTGTGTTGCCTGTGAAAACTGCTGTTGTATCTGTACTGTGTAAAACAATCACTGACTGTGCCATTATATAACCGGCAAAAAGAAACGCGATTGAGAAGAAGATGATTTTTTTCATGATGGTATGGTTTAAGGTTAAGGCTGTAAATTTAATCTTTTTTAATATTCGAATTGTACACCAGGATATAATAATTCAAACAAATGCCAAAATATTGCAGGAATATTGCCTTGCATGGCTTGAAAAATCTGGTTTTGCTATACCCCCCTTAAAACTCAGCAATTGAATTTTGTGTTTGGCCGGAAATGCTTACGAAATCATCCGCCAGAGCAACTTTTGTTTCGACTGGTTTTTCAGCTCGCGGGCCAGCAGGTGGTTTTCTGGAGCTGAAAGTTCAGGGTCTTTTTCCAGAATTTCATCGGCGATGTTGCGGACAAACTGCAGCAGTTGCTGATCTCGCCCCAGATTTGCAATTTTCAGATTGATGGGCAGTCCGCTTTGCTGTGTACCTTCAATGTCACCAGGACCGCGGAGTCTCATATCGGCTTCGGCAATTTCAAAGCCATCGTTGCTGCGGGTCATAACTTCAATGCGTTGCCTGGAGGTGTCACCAAGCTTGTTTTTGGTCATCAACACGCAGTAAGATTGTTCGGCCCCACGGCCTACACGTCCGCGCAACTGGTGCATCTGCGAAAGGCCAAATCGCTCGGCTGATTCCAGTATCATCACACTGGCATTGGGCACATCCACGCCTACCTCTATCACGGTGGTTGCCACCAGAATATCCGCAGCACCGCTTTTGAAATACTGCATGGATTTTTCCTTGTCTGCCGGTTTCATTTGCCCGTGGACCACAGCAAGCTGGTAGTCGGGACGGGGGAATGCCCGAAGCATGCTTTCCACACCATCTTCCAGATCTTTGAAATCCATGCTTTCGGATTCCTTGATCAGGGGGTAAACCACGTAAATCTGCCGGCCTTTGGCGATTTCATCCCGCATAAATTTAAACACAGGCAGGCGTTTGCTGTCGGTAGCGTGTTTGGTGACAATGGGTTTTCTCCCCGGTGGCAACTCGTCTATGGTTGATACATCCAGATCGCCGTAAACGGTCATGGCCAGGGTTCGTGGAATGGGTGTGGCCGTCATCACCAGCACATGAGGTGGCATTTCAGATTTTTTCCACAGCCTTGCGCGCTGTGCAACGCCAAAACGGTGCTGTTCATCAATGATGGTGAGGCCAAGTTTGTTGAACTGCACAACATCTTCAAGCAGGGCATGGGTGCCGATAAGTATGTCCACATCTCCGCTTTGGAGGCCTTCGTGAATGGGTTTTCTGGCTTTTTGCTTTGTTGATCCGGTGAGGAGTTCAACACGAAGCCCCAGGCCTTCCAGCATCTCGCTTACAGAATGATAATGCTGTTGTGCCAGAATTTCTGTGGGAACCATCAGGGCGGCCTGATAGCCGTTGTCAATGGCAATAAGCATACACATCAGCGCTACGAGGGTCTTTCCGCTGCCCACATCGCCCTGCAAGAGTCGATTCATGTGTTTGCCGCTGCCCATGTCGCGCCGGATTTCTTTGATTACCCGTTTTTGAGCGTCTGTGAGCTCGAAAGGAAGCTTGTCTTTGTAAAAACGGTTAAAATTGTCGCCCACCCGGGAAAAAACATAACCCGGAATGCTTTCTTTTCGCCTGTTTCGGGTTTTGAGCATACCAAGCTGGATGAAAAACAGTTCCTCGAATTTGAGTCGGTATTCTGCCTGAGACAAGGCTTCGTGACTGTCAGGAAAGTGTAAGCTGCGGATGGCCTGATCTTTGCCAATAAGCCGGTATTTCTGGCGGAGGTATTCGGGTAGATTTTCCGGAATAGCTGTGTTGAGGATGTTCAGCAGATTTTCCTGCAGTTTTTGCATGGCCTTACTGTGCAAGCGCTGTTTTTTCATGGCCTCGGTGGTGTTGTAATGTGGCATCAGGCCAGTGGCGGGTTTTTGCTGCCACTTTTCCAGAGTTTCCATGTCGGGATGAGCCATGTTGATCCGGCCATTGTAACGGGTTGGCTTGCCAAAAACCACATATTGCTGCCCGGGTTTGATGCTGTCTTTGATCCATTTTGCCCCCTTAAACCATACGAGCTCAAGGCTACCGCTATCGTCTTCGCATATGGCGGTCAGGCGTGAAAATCGTTTGCCTCCAACGGTTTGTGGTGCATGTACAGTGGCCAGTATCTGTACGGTCGGCATGCCATCGCGCAAATCCTTTATTTTATAAAAACGGGAGCGGTCTGTGTGGCGGTAGGGGAAATAATTGAGCAGGTCTTCAAAAGTGAAAATATCGAGCTCAGAATTAAGCAGTTCCGCCTTTTTCGGCCCCACACCTTTCAGGTATTTTATTTCTGTCTGCAATTGCGATGGCATAGCTTCCGCTTTGAATCGTGAAGATACAGAAAAATTGTGAATTGGGAATGCGGGAACATTCAGGATTTGAGCATGCAGAATTTTAAGTTATTTTCTGTTGTAAATGATAAACTGTCTCTTTTGATTTTAAGAAAAACTGTTAATGTGTTGATGAAAAACAAGAAAAAACCATCAACGCAATGATGGTAAATTATAAATATCTGTCAATGCGTTGATAAAAAATGTGTATATTTGTTGTAAAATACGGAGGTTATGAATGAAATACGTCAAAAGTTTTACAGTAAAATATCTGAAGCAGGCCTTGAACCCATCAGGGATTTTGCAAATACCATTGACTGGAAGAATCGTTTTATCGGGATAAAGGGTAGCAGAGGGGTTGGTAAAACCACCCTGATTCTCCAGCACTTAAAACAGCAATATGAATCGTTTGAAAATGTTCTGTACGTTAGTCTTGATGATTTATATTTTACTGAAAACCGGCTTTACGACCTTGTTTCTGAATTTTATGTAAAGGGTGGGAGATTTCTGGCTTTGGATGAAGTGCACAGGTATAAAAGCTGGGCAATTGAACTGAAAAACATTTATGATGATTTTTCTGAACTTAAGCTTGTTTTTACAGGGTCATCTTTGCTTCATTTGCAAAAAGCAAAGGCTGATTTAAGCCGCAGGGCGGTTATTTATCAGATGCCCGGTCTTTCTTTCAGAGAGTATTTGAATTTTGAAAGGGTGTACGAATTTGAACGCTATGGTTTGAATGATATTCTGAATCATCATGTTGAGATTGCAATGCAGGTGAAAGAACATATCAGGCCAATCGAATATTTTAGTGATTATTTGTCGCATGGGTACTATCCTTTTTATCTTGAAAACAAGCAGTCATTTCACAGGAAACTGGAAGAAATTTTATTGACTATTTTGGAGGTGGATATCCCACAGTACATAAATATGCCTTCAGCGAATATTTATTATTTAAAAAAACTATTGCAGATCATTAGTAATAGTGTTCCCTTTAAGCCAAATATGACATCGCTGAGTGAACGAACAGGAATCAGCCTCAACACGCTTAAGCAGTATCTGTATCTCATGCACGAAGCTGAAGTTGTGACATTGTTGAGGTCACCCTCAAAAGGGATTAACAGCCTGAATAAACCCGAAAAAATCTACATTGACAATCCCAATATGATGTATGCCTTATCCGATCAGCAACCCGACAAAGGAAACATTAGGGAAACGTTTTTTATGAATCAGGTTAAGCAACAGCATCAAGTGACAGCTTCAAAAGACGTGGATTTTATTGTGGATGGAAAACATTATTTTGAAATCGGGGGGAAGAGCAAAAACAAAAAGCAAATCCGAAATCTGGATGATTCCTGGATTTTAAAGGATGATATTGAGATTGGTTCCGGCAATGTTATTCCCCTTTGGATGTTTGGATTTTTGTATTAGTCGCAAAAATCCTTAAAAATCCTCTATACCGTAAATGTTCCCTTTTTCATCTTTATCCGGCTGCCATGTTCGGATATGGATGGTGGTTTTGGCTGTGTCCTGCAGGTCAACCAATAAAAACATGTACCTTTCATCACCATAATTGGATGATAAATAATTTTGCTTCATCTTAT
Organism: uncultured Bacteroidales bacterium; assembly: GCA_964418565.1. GTDB lineage: Bacteria > Bacteroidota > Bacteroidia > Bacteroidales > ML635J-15 > JAQIBY01. The sequence continues at coordinate 9,320 of CAYQMB010000079.1, forward strand.
AATTAATTTAATGCATATGTAAAGTAAGGGTTTAAAATTACATTGTATAGTTAACGTGTAGCTTAAGATTTACAAGGTGAAAAGGCTTTTATATTCACTAAGAGAGAAATGGTAAAGTTTGCTGAAATGCTGGCTCAATGGATGATTTGATCTGACCATAAAGCACTCAGAAAATGTTCAACAGGCATGATTTCAATATTTCCTGTTTTGCGATAATATGTTTCATTGCAGACAATAATTTGTCTTTTTGTCTTGAGTTCATCTGAAAAGCTTTTTAGGCCTTTTAAATGTTTGTTTTGAATGTTATCACCCGATTTAACTTCTATAGCAACCTGATGATCGCCAAGAATAAAATCAACCTCTCTTTGGGATGAAGTGCGCCAAAACGCTATGGGGTAATTTGCTCCGGAATATTGGCTATGTGCGTATAGTTCTGTGTAAATAAGGTGTTCTAATGCTTTACCGTAGGCAGGTGTCTTTTCTTTTATGTTTGGATTTTTTAGTAAATAATTGGTGATGCCAAGATCAAAGTAATAAAATTTCGGACTGGAAACCAAGCGTCGTTTCTGCTTTTTTGTAAATGCAGGGACAAACCTTCCTATCAGTGTTTCCTCAAGAATATTAAAATATTCTTTAATGGTAACAGAACTTACTCCACAATCTGAAGCAATGTTTGAATAGTTTACAATTTCACCATTCGTGAGGGCTGCACTTTCAAGGAACCTTGTAAATGCCTGAACATTTCTACGTTTTGCCTCACTGATTATCTCATCTTGTAAGTAGGAGCCGATGTATGCACTAAGCAGTTTTTTAGGATTTTTCGATAAATAATGCCTGGGCAGACTGCCAAAATTTAAAATTTTATTGATGTCAAATTTATCAAATTCAGGATAAACCAGGGGATATAGCTCATGTCTTAGTGCCCTTCCTCCAAGTAAATTAACATCTGATCGCAATATTTTGCGAGGACTGGAACCACTTAAAATAAATTGCGTGTCTGTGTTTGTCATGAGCCATTGCACATCATTTAATAAATGCGGAAGCCTTTGGATCTCATCAATGATGACAGGTTTTGCAGGTTTATTTGCTTCGACAATCTGCCTAAGTAAATCCTCTTGCCGGTTGAACTTTAAAAATTCAGAGTTTAACAAAAGATCAATGTAGATAGAATCGGGGAAAAGTTCTTTAAGTAAAGTTGTTTTTCCTGTTTGTCTTGCACCCCACAAAAATGCTGAATCCTGACCTAAATCCTCAAATGTTTGTCTTCGTTTTAGCATGTATATTTAAAGTAAAAGTTTAAAAATACTTTGTAAATTTAAAGTAAAGATTTAAATTATCCAAAAATATCTTCTGTTCTCACTGAAATAACTAAAAATCCTCTATACCGTAAATGTTCCCTTTTTCATCTTTATCCGGCTGCCATGTTCTGATATGGATGGTGGGTTTGGCTGTGTCCTGCAGGTCAACCAAAAGAAAAAGGTAGCCTTCATCTCCATAGTTGGATGAAAAGTAATTTTGCTTGATTTGAATGCCGTAAACATGCTCTTTGCTTCCGGCACGAATGTCACTTTTTTCAAACTGCAGGTTGATGTATTCCTTGCTTTGAAACAGCAGCTTAAGGCGATTGATGTACTCCTTTTTAGTGTAACGGTTGTATTGTACAATTCTGTTATTTTGATACGGACTTTCAGGATTGGGATTGGTTTTGTATGCACCTGTGATGATCAGGGCGTCATCAGAAAAAATGGACTCGATGTAATCAATCCGTTCCAGTGCATAGGCGGTTTTGTAATGCTCCAGAAAATCAACGATGGTCATGCGGTCGGATTCCCGCCATTGGTCTTTGTCAAGCACATCATTCAGGGCGGTTTTTGACAGGCTGAAACTCAGGTCGCAGATTTTGTTATGCTCATCAAAATGGAATACCACCTTTTCAACAAACTGACGGTTGTTGGTGCTAAAGCTAAACAGCATGGGAATCCCTCTGACCATCACTTTGTTATCTTTTTTCAAGGCTTTTAATGCAGGCCGTTCCAGTATTCTGGCATTGCCGTATGCAATCAGCTTTTCAAAAATTTCGTAGCCCTGGCCCGTGAAATGAGGCTTCGCAGATGCATAATCTTTGTTTGAAATGGCTGTGATTACCGGATCGAGCGCCTTTTTGTATGGTGAAATATCATCCACAACACTCATTTCCATCGAGCTTTCTTTTGTTTCCTGCTTTTTGACTGATGTTGCTGTCGTTTCATCAGCCTGATCTTCAAAATTTACTGTGATATAAGCCTCTTTAAAGGGAACATCCGCAACCTTTTCCATCACTGTGTTAAGCTCCTTATCATAAAGCGATTCATTTTTGAAAATGTATTCAATTTTAAACTGCACATTTTCAGTCTCACCGGTATCTTCGCCAAAAAATTCTGCCACTCCCAAACCACCGGATGCCTCAATCTGATTGGTGTAGTCCTGACCTGTCCAGTATTGGTAAACAAGCTTTTCAACCGGATTGTCTCTGTATGTGACGTCCAGCTTGTAAAGCGCATGCTTGTCTGTGATTTCTTTGTTTTTTATGCTGATGTCAATGCCTGTAAGTATGTATTCGATGCGCTGTGGCAGCCAGGTGCTCAGCAAATGCTCTTTGCCCATGTCATCCATGTATGTAATCTCGCTTTGGTCGGGATGGGAGCGGAGCAGGGTGTATGACCAGTAGTAATATTTGATGGCATCACTTATTCTGAGTTCATCAAGTGCAGTGGATGCATAATTGCAAAACTCTTTTATCTTCAGCTCTCTGTTTTTGAATATTTTGCTCACATCACTTCGTTTGATGTACCTCAAAACTTTGGCATCGGGCTCCTGGCTGATTACAATCCGCTCAGTGTTGTGCAGACTGGCACTGCTGTATGTGTTGACAATGGATTTTACTTTTTCGGATACTTCTCCGGATTCAGATTCAGTTTTTTCCATTTCAAATTTGCTTTCCACATCCACAGAAATCTGATTGATTAACATGGAAAGGGCATTTTTGTCTGCTTCATTTAAGGTGACACCATTGCCTTCGCCCCACAAATACATCCGGCTGTTTTTTATGACATCAATAGACTGGGCAAAGCTGCTTATGGCAAAAGCTGTGATTATGAATAATATGATGGTTTTTTTCATGTATTGAGTTGTTTGTAGCATCAAATATATAAAATTATTTTGAGGATTTTGTGAGCAACCGCTTGACCACTAGCTTCAGCTTGGGGTGGTGAACAAAGAAAGAAGTAAAGGGCTTTAGCCCTGCTAATTGTTGCAAAATCATAAAAATTAACGTTAATATTATGAATCTAATCGCAAATTTAACGTAGTGCTTATTTCCACAAACAGCAAATTTTATCTAAGGTTTATTTTAAAAATTTATTAAATTCGTAAAAAAGGTAAAAATGAATGCGATAGAATTAAAAAGAAATTTTCATGATTTGATAGATAAGATTGAAAATGAAAGTTTACTGATGGATTTCTACGAATTAATGAAAAATAGAACATCAGGCGAAGATGATAAATTGTGGAGCAGATTATCAGTGAAGGAACAAAAATCATTGTTGCAAACGCTCGAAGAAACAAAAAATCCAAACAATGTTATTATCCATTCTGAAATGAAAAAGAAACATAAAAAATGGCTTTAGAATTAGAATGGTCAAAAGAAGCGGATAGAAAGTTTGATGAAATTCTGGAATACCTTTTATTTAATTGGGGAGAAAAAGCAACCAAAGCTTTTGTTAAAAAGGTATATGATTTTTTGGATATATTGGTAGAATTCCCCCAAATTGGTTCTATTGAGCATAAAGAAAAAGGGATAAGAGGATTTACGATAATAAAACAAATAAATGTTTTTTATACATTGAGAGGAAATAAAATAATTCTGTTAGATTTTTTTGATAACAGGAAAACTCCTGATAAAAAGAGGTTCTGAGTGTATTGAGTGTCTGTTATTCATCAGATGATTTTCTGTCCCGCCTCATAGTCATCGGATGAATTACAATAACTTTCATTTCCCCAAAAATCTTATTACTTTTACAACAAAATCACTCAAAATGCCCAGATTCTTAACCATTTTGGCTCTGTTTATAACCTTTACGGCTTCCGCTCAGGATGGCATCTC
>CAYQMB010000080.1:0-13235 GCA_964418565.1 uncultured Bacteroidales bacterium
TCCACTTTACCGTAAAGTGTATATCGCTGCCATGCATCATCGGGGTGCACACGCCATGACAGTTTTTGGGTTACGGGTTTTACCGCAAGATATCCCACACCATGACCGCCAAAACTTTGCTGCAGACGTTCGCGCAAGAAACCCGAAATGTGATCTGCTTCAATCTGGGAATCGCCGTAATGCATAATTCTCAGCGGTTTCGTTCCACTGTTTTGCTCCATACGGGCAAAGAAATCATACATATCCTGTCTGGCATTGCCGGCATATTCAATGGGGTATTCTGAAGCCTCCAGCACTTCGGCATCGGCACGTACTGTATCCTGCGTGCTTGTGGTATCCACGATGCTTACATCGCTGGTATCCACCTCCAGTTGTTTTTTGACAATGTCTGAAATATCGGCGTATTCCACTTTTTCAGGATTGAAAAACTCTTTCAGACCGGGGAATTTCAGCTCAACAGATCCGATTTTTACGCCATCATCGGGAAAAACCCATGCCAGTGCGGCTATTAAGAACAGCACTGTAAGAAGAAAAGCAAGGATGTGCCGCGGCCTGATCATTTGCTTTGCATTTTTTTGATTTTCAATTTCTGACCAGGTTTCAAATCACGTGGGCCGATGCCGTTCCAGCGTAATATGTCCTGATCGCTGACACCGGGATATTGTTTGGCAATTTGCCATGGATTGTCTCCTGATTTTACGGTATAAAGCACATATTCACCAGGCTTTAGTTCTTCTGCAGTTGGTGTTGATGAATCTGGAGAATTCACGATTTTGCCCTCACGAGCCTGTTTTTGAGCAAAACTCAGCTTATCCACAGCGGCATAATATTTAAGCTTGCCTTTGGGGACATATACCACAATGCTTTGTCCTGCCCGTATCATGTTTCCACGGATGCCGTTCCAGTAGCGGATATCTGTGGCCGGTGTATCAAACCATTCTGCTAAAAACCCGATGTTATCACCACTTTTAATGGTGTAATTTACCGGCGTATAATCACCACCCGGCACACGGGGAGCCGGGGCGTCAGATGCGGTTTTGTTTTCGTTTCCCGGTGCTTTCAGGTTAAAATACAGGCTATCCTTGTAATGATAGATGGAATCTGCCATTGTAACATAAGCCTCCGCTTTTCCCTCTGGCAAAAGCAAAGTGAGCTTGTTATCTGCATCGGCCGGTATCACCGATTTGGTATAACAAGGGTTGCGTTGTGTTAAATCTTCCAGATCAACATCCAGTACATCAGCAACCTGACCCAGATGAAGCTTTTCGCTAACCATTACCGTATCTGAAACATCCGTTTCTTGAAGCCGGACAGGCTCAATGCCAAACCTTACCGGTTGTTGCATAATAATTGTCATTGCCACAAAGGCATGGTACATGTCAGCTTCCGGAGCAGGCAGGTAATGGTACACGTCAGCAACATCTGAAGGCTTATCAGCCATTTTTCTTGCTTTGTTGACATTGCCCGGACCACAGTTGTATGCAGCCAAAGCCAGTGGCCAGTTGTCATACAAACGGTAAAGATCACGCAATAAGCGGGCGGCTGCTATGGTGGATTTGTGGTCGTCCAGCCGTTCATCCATATATTCATCCACTTTCAGGTGATACAGACGTGCAGTGCTGTATTTGAACTGCCAGTTACCATAAGCACCCTTTGGCGAGGCGTAATGCGGATTCATACCGGATCTGACCAAAGGCAGGTATACCAGCGACTCAGGAAGTGATTTTTCCGTAAATATATGCCCCGTATTTTCATGCTGCCGGATGGCCATGCTGATCATACACGCCGTTTCATCGGGATGTTCGATGGCATAAAAATCCAGAAATGCCAGCACTTTATCCGTATCAATAATTTCCCAGGATAAATCGCTGTTTTCAATCAGCTCACGCATTTGGCTGTGGGTGAGGTTTACCGGTGGCAAATCCACTGAGCTTCCACGCATCAGTATATCAACAGGATATTGTGTGCGAAAGGCATCCATTTGTGCCTCATACACCTGACGGGTCTCGGGTGATAAAATACCGGGAGGCTGCTGGGCAAAAACTGAAATGCTCAGCAAGATTGCAGTTATAAACGGATATGAAATGCGCAGAGCCTTCATCCTTGCTTTATATTTGTTTCAGCAGATTTTTCATATTGACTTTGTCATCCACAATGCTAAACAATTTATCCACAGGAACACGCTCCTGATTCATGCTGTCACGTTCGCGGATGGTAACGGTATTGTCTTCAAGCGTTTGATGATCAACGGTGATGCAGTAAGGCGTTCCAATGGCATCCTGGCGGCGATAGCGACGACCGATGCTGTCTTTTTCCTCGTAATGGCAATTGAAATCGTATTTCAGCTCATCCATGATTTTGCGTGCAATTTCCGGCAAGCCATCCTTTTTCACTAGTGGAAGGATGGCTACTTTGTACGGAGCCAGGGGAGCCGGAATTTTCATCACCACGCGGGTTTCCTTCTCCAGCTTTTCTTCGGTATAGGCTGCTGTCATCACCATCAGGAAGGTACGATCAAGACCAATGGATGTTTCCACAACATAAGGAACGTAGCTTTCATCGCGCTCATTGTCATAATAGCGGATTTTTTTGCCGGAGGTTTCCTCATGCCGGCTGAGATCGAAATTGGTACGTGAATGAATGCCTTCAAGCTCTTTAAATCCAAAGGGGAATTCAAATTCGATGTCGTATGCTGCGTTGGCATAATGAGCCAACTTGTCGTGCTCGTGCCAGCGGAACATATCCATATCAAAACCAAGCGCTTTGTGCCAGTTCATGCGTTTTTCACGCCAGTGCTGAAACCATTCTTTTTCGGTACCGGGCTGCACAAAATACTGCATTTCCATCTGTTCAAACTCACGCATGCGGAAAATAAACTGACGGGCTACAATCTCGTTGCGGAATGCTTTACCAATCTGGGCGATTCCAAAGGGCAATTTCTGGCGTCCGGTTTTTTGCACGTTCAGGTAATTGACAAAAATGCCCTGCGCGGTTTCAGGACGCAGGTAAATTTTGCTGTCGCTGCCGGCCACAGACCCCAGGCGGGTGTCAAACATGAGGTTAAACTGACGCACGTCTGTCCAGTTGCGGGAGCCTGAAACGGGATCAGCGATTTCCTCGTCAATGATGATTTGTTTTACTTCGTCGAGCTTTTCCTCTTCAAGTGCTTTGACAAAGCGTTTCTTTATGCCATCAATTTTTTCTGTGTATTTAACCACACGGGGATGCGTGGATACAAATTGCTCTTCATCAAAATCATCGCCAAAGCGTTTTTTGGCTTTTTTAATTTCTTTATCAATTTTTTTCTGGATTTTTTCCAGATGCTCTTCTATCAATACGTCGGCACGGTATCGTTTTTTGGAATCCTTATTATCGATCAGGGGATCATTAAATGCATCCACATGACCGGAAGCCTTCCACACTTTTGGGTGCATAAAGATGGCAGAATCCAGCCCCACGACATTTTCCTGCATTTTCACCATGGCATCCCACCAGTATTGTTTGATATTGTTTTTCAGTTCAACGCCGGTTTGTCCGTAATCGTAAACGGCACTCAGGCCATCATATATCTCACTTGACTGAAACACAAAGCCATATTCTTTCGCGTGTGAAAGCAATTTGTTAAAACGATCGTCTTGTCCCATGTTTTCTTTGCTGTTATTAATTTGAAACAAAAGTAATAGTTTCATTTAATTATAGATAATTGAAATGCTTACTTTTCCAAGAGATTTATAAAAGATTGACAATAAGCATTTTTTTCGATAAAACTCATCCCTGACTCAAAATAGGAGGATGAGTTTAAGCCCTCAACCTGCCTTGTTTGTAACCCCAGGCTTGGTCAAATGTGAATAGCCCCGGGTTACAACCCTGGTAAAACGGAGAGAATACAAAATTTGACATGGCTTTTGGCATGAATTTTTGCATTGCTTCGCTGCATAAAATCATGCCAAAAGCTTGTTATTTCAACACATTCTGTCACCCCGGGTTGAAACCCGGGGCTATTCACATTTGACCCGTCACGGCCGGGTCAGGGATTACAGCTCTTAATAAGCAAGTGTCCGTATTCCTGCTATGAATGAAGCCATTTACACATGTTCGATGCCATCGAGGGTTAGTAATTCGCGTTTTGCGATAGCGGGTATATTTATATGTCCCGTTAGGGACAAGATGTTGGTAAACCCGGACAAGGAACGCAACAAGCTTTTGGCATGGCTTTTTGCTTCTTTTGCAAAAACGCATGCCAAAAGCGAACTGTTTGCTGATTAATTCCCCTTTTTACCGACATATTGTCCCTAACGGGACAGCCAGCATCGCTTTGAGTTACAGGTTTTCCAGGCGGGCTTGTTGGTTTTGGGTGCTACTGGATAACGGTTAGCACAGGCTGATTTGGGATAGCGTTGAGACGCACGGCCGTGCGTCTCAACTATAATCCAAACTGCGTCTAAACGATATTTCTTCGCTGTTTATTCCGTCTGAAAATAAGACTTTCAAATCGGAAAAACCGGTAATTTTTTTATTCAAAAGAAATGCATAACTTTATGATCAGACGTTTAAACAGAGATGGTTCTAACCAAATCCAAAAAGCATTATGAAGAGCGTACTTATTATATTAAGTCTTTTAATTTTTTGTTCCGGATCCTCATCAGAAGATGTTTTATCCTCCCATGAAATACAGGTGACATACATGAATTATTCTGAAAACGGAGACTATGAAAGCACAGATTGTTTTTCAAACAAAAAGTGCGTGTATTCATTTCATAATACAGAAAACAAGCTTGTCTCGGTGGTTAATTTTAAGACTGAACAAATTGAAATGATTGCCAGTGATCCTGCATGGAACGGAACAACAGCGTTTAAGGAATGGGAAAGCCTTGAAGCCATGGTTGACATTGATGATCCGCTGTATATTCCGGAATTTGATGTTAGTCTTTCTGAGGAAACAAAGGAAATCTGTGGCATCAAGTGCAAGAAGCTAATTGCGAGCGATAAAGGAGAAAACTATAAGATTTGGTATTTTGTTCCTGAAACCATAAAAACAGAACGAATTAATGCTTATACAGGCTACAAACAAATTCCGGGCATCATCATGGAAATGTCAAAAGACGGAATATTAATCCGCAAAGCAATCAAACTTGATGATCAATGTGACTGGTAAATTCTTAATATCAGCCTTTTTCGCAAAAATTACCGGTTAAAGAGCATTCCGAACCTCACCTGATGCGACCGTATGGCAGAATCATGTTTGGTAAACCCCATGAGGTAGGCATACTGGGCAAAAAATGTAATCTTATCTGTGATGAAATACTCCAGGCTGATTTCGGGACTCATCAGGGTGATGGTTTCCTTACGGAGGTGAGCCCCGGTAATGGTATCGCCGGAGACTTCAGTTACAATCAGGCTTTTTTGTTTACCACCGCCGAAAAACAAACCGGCACTCCAGCGCATGCGCTCCCAGTACTTGTATACTCCTGCAGAAAGACCACCATAACTCAGATTTGCATACGATGGTGACTTTTGGAAAAGCATATCAGCTTTATAGGAAGCTCCCTGTCCACCGATGTACAGGTTGTTTACCGGATAAAACCTTAGCATGCCTCCGAGACCGTGAGAATCATTCAGCACAGCCCCGTCATTGTACTGGTAAAACATCCCGCCTGAGTAGCGAGTACTGTCATTCTGTGCCAACAAGGCAAGGCTAAACAAAAGAAAAAAGCATAAGGCTGTTAATCGCATAACTTACCGGTTAAATTCCATTTTATCGCCGCGGTCAACTTTTACATTCACAGCACGGCCGCCTTTGAATTTGGCTTCGTACATTACTTCACCACGATGAGAATAATAGACCACTTTGCCCTCTTTGCTGCCGTGTTTGTAATCGATTTCAGATTTCAGATTGCCGTGTCCGTACCAGGTTTTCCAGGTGCCGTGGGGCTCACCCTCTTCATCGTATGTTTCTTCGCGCACCAAATCGCCGTGCTGGTTGTAAACTTTCCAGGTATCCACTTTCACACCATACTGGTATTGCCCTTCCTGAAGTTTTTTGCCTTTGACAGAAAATTTCTTGTACGTCCCGTGCAAAACAGGCTTTCTGTCATACTCAAATTCTTCTGACCAATCCTGACTGTCGGCCTCTACGAGTGTATAATTTTCAATCAGCTTTTTCTCTCCGTTTGGATAATAATACACTGACTTACCTGATTGAAGCCCGTCTTCGTAATTCACCTCAGACTTTTTAATTCCGGTTTCATAATAGCTTGTCCATTTCCCCTGCATGATGCCGTTGGTGTAATTGCCCACGAGTTTCAACTGTCCGTTTTCGTAATACTCTTTCCATTCTCCAATTTCGATACCGTGATCGTACTGTCCTTCACGGAACAGGTTGCCGTTTTCAAACCAGACCGTATAATCACCCTGGCGGATATCGTTTTGGAAATTGACTTTTTTCCAGACTGAGCCGTCATCATACCAGTATGTCCAGGTGCCGTTCATTTTGCCCATATCGAATTCACCCTGGTTGCCTTTGCTGCCGGAAAAATTATAATATGTCCAGGTGCCGTGCTGTTTGTCATTTTTGAAACTGCCGGCCATATCTTTTGTGCCGTCGGAATGATACCATTTGGCTTCACCTGATTTTTCACCATGCACAAAATGCATTTCAGCCTCAACCTGTTTGTTGGGATAGTATTTTGTCTGACTGCCATGCCGGGTACCCAAATTATAATTTGATACATTCCTTATGTTACCGTCTTTGTAATAAAACCGCCATTCTCCGTGTTTAAGGCCGTTTTTCAATCGCCCTTCCATGGCAAGATTTCCATTTGGGTACCAGACTTTATTGTCACCATTTTCGTAGTTGAGAATGGATTTTTTTTGCCCGTCCTGAAAAAACTCAGTCCACGTGCCGGTACGTTCGCCTTTGGTATACTCTCCTTTTGCGGCAAGCTCGCCGTTTTCGTGATAATATTTCCACTCACCGGTTTCAAGCCCATTGAGCAGGTTGCCTTCGCGGCGTTTTGTTCCATCCTCATAATACCCGGTGAAATGACCGTCTCCATTTGTCACAGTTTGTTCGCCCTGTATGTTCCATGCATCTGTAATGGTTCGCGGCTCTTTATCAAAATTCAGGCGATACATGTTTTTTCCGTTTTTAAAGTAGTACATCCAGGTGCTGTCTTTCTGGTCATCGGAAAAACGGCCTTCTACTTTCAACTGCCCGTTGGGATACCATTCCTTGTAAGCACCCATTTGCAAGCCATCACGGAAATTGCCTTCATTTTTTTTGCCGTCGCCGGGGTAGTAATAAATCAGCTTACCGTTAACCACGCCTTCGTTGTAGTCAGTTTCCTGTATAAGCTGCCCGTCTTTGTTGTAATACTTCCAGCGGCCAAATTCAAGGCCCATCTTCATCAGCCCTTCACTCTGAACGGTACCGTCTTTATAAGTAAAGGATTTTTCTTCGTATTCCTGAGCTGTCAGGCTATACGGAATAATCATCAGCAAAACAATTAGTACACGGAGGTGCTTCATAATCATGATTTTTGACAAATTTACATAAAAATAAACGCAGTACACGCATTTTGATTGTTGGTTATCAAGGGTTGGGTGTTGATTTATTTTTAAGCCTGTTAAACGAGATCATGGAAAACACAGAATCACGCCGGCACGCTTTCAAGGAAATCATGAAGGATTTGAATAACAACGCCAAACAACCCAAATTTTGTTACATTTTGTTACTAACATTTTGTTACTAACATTTTGTTACTTATATTTGCTGTAATTAAGAATAACAGATTATGGCAAAAAAAAGGCAAAATCCGTTCATCACCGTTGGCTACAAAGGTCCTGAATACTTTTGTGACAGGGAAGAAGAAACAAAAAGAATCATTGATAATGCCAAAAACGGTAATCATACCAGCCTCATTTCAATACGAAGAATAGGTAAAACCGGCCTGATTCATCATGTTTTAGAAAAAATGGATAAAGACTGGATCGTTATTTATGTGGACATTGAGGATACAGAAAACATGAATCAGTTTTTTAATAAAATTATATCCTCAGCCATACAGGCTCTCCCTGAAAAAACACATCCCGGAAAAAAACTATGGAAATTCCTGAAATCCTTGAGAGCGATCCTGAAATTTGATCCATTAACAGGCAACCCAAGTGTTAGCATTGACCTAAAGGAAGACGACACAAAAATTAACATTGAATCACTTTTCAGAATACTTGATGAGCTTAACTCAAATGTACTCATTGCCATTGATGAATTTCAGGAAATACTTAAATACCCCGAAAAAAACACAGATTCCTGGTTAAGAAGTAAAATTCAGACATTAAAGAATGTGTATTTTATTTTTTCAGGAAGCAAGCAACACCTGATGCAGGATATGTTTACAACGCCTAAAAACCCCTTTTTCCGAAGCACACAACTCCTGATTCTAAAAAAACTTGATGTAGATGTTTATAGCGATTTTGTTATAAGGATGTTTGAAAAACATAATAAAACAATCGAAAAAGAAACAGCAACAGACATCATCAAATGGGCAAAAGTTCACACATTTTATGTGCAACAGCTGCTGAACCGGGTTTTTTCTTCAAGCACAAAAATGGTCAGTGATGATTTATGGAAAAAACAGGCATATATTCTTCTCAAAGAGCAGGAACAAATTTTCTTTTCCTACCGAAATCTATTAACAAAAAGCCAATGGGAATTATTAAAAGCAATTGCACTTGAAGGTCAGGTATTCAATATTACAGCAGGAAATTTTCTTAAAAAACATGATTTAAGTTCATCATCAGGCGTAATCAGAGCCTTGAATTCATTGTTGAAATCAGAATTAATTTACAGCAATTTTGATAAAAATGGGGAAAAATTCTACGCCGTTTATGATGTCTTTTTTCAGCAGTGGGTGACTGAGAAGATAGGCTAAACAAAGCCCTCACCACTCAAAATTCAGGTACTTTTCCTTTTGCGGGTGCTGTAACCGTGGTGGTTCGGGATTGATGGTTTTGCCATTGAGAACCGTTTCAAAATACTTGAGGTATTTGTCCGTCATGCGGGATGCGTTGTACGTGTCGCGGGCGTATTCGTGGCAGCGGCGGGCATTGTATTCGCCGGCAGATACAGCGGCTTTGCTAAGTTCATCAAGGGATGCGGACAAAAAGCCAAACTCCTCTTTTACAAGTTCGGGCATCGCGCCGTAAGGAGTTGCAACCACCGGGCAACCGTAATACAGGCTTTCAATAACAGCCAGTCCCATTGGTTCATGCCACAGCACCGGAAAAAGCAGAGCTTCTGACCGGTTTAAGACACGAGCCTTTTCTTCATCCCCAACCATACCGTGAAAGCGGATGCGGGGGTCAAACGTAAAACGCATGCCCATTTTGAAATTAAAGCGGTAACCGCCCAGTACCTCCAGCGTGGTTTTGTTACGGCGGGCAATGGCCATGGCAGCTTTCAGGTTTTTGACTTTCCAGGCGGCCTTGCCCAAAAAATGGTACCCTCTGCGCTTTAATGAAAAATCCGGATCCGGGTATTTATCCCAGTCCATGCCGTTGTAGACAAAGGCATCAGAGCCAAAGCGTGAAGCGTGATTTTTGGAGACAAACACGCTGTTTTTCGGAAAGACCTCGTCCGGATTGTTTGAGTTTCCGTGTATGGCTACCAGATGGGGCTTTTCAAGGCTTTCTTTGGGATTGTAATGAATGTTTACGATGTCAGCAGAGGCCGGGATTTGTGCATTCAGGCTTCGGGATTTATCCAGGGGCAAAACGTCTGCAAAAGGGCATTCTGAGCCGGGAGCAACCAGGTAAGTTACTCTGTGTCCGCGTTTTTGCAACTCGTCTCCCAGGTACCAGATATCGCGTCCGGTACCACCGTAGGTTTTAACCGGAATCACGGCTTCGTAAACAATCACAACATGCATAACATCGCTTTTTGGCGAAGATAATGGTTTTTTTGGGGATTTGTTTTGATTTCCATTTCCGGAAAAAAGCTTTCACCATTCTGACATTTTTCATGGAGAGGTGAAATTTGCGCAAAGGCGGAAAAACAATTTGCGTACAAATAAATACCTTTTAATTGCATCATCAATTCAACCTACGCCACTAATTGTCTTATTTAAAAAGCGAACGGACATTTATGATCAATATACAATGGTTACAATACCGGAAAAATGTTGTCCTGCATGATCATTAAGCAGGATGGTATAGACATAAGGACCAACAGGGAGATTCTTCCCGTTAAATGTCCCATCCCATGGATCGGATGAAGGAGACCCTGAGTAAAGTTTTTGGCCCCAGCGATTAAAGACCTGAATGATGGCATTTGGAAATAGATCGATGTTTTCAATCAACCATTCATCGTTGTTTCCATCCGCATTGGGCGTAAATGCGTTAGGGATTCGAATGCATAAAACATCGTTGTCCACAAGAGAAATGTCTTGAGAAACACGGCATCCATTTGCATCAGAGAGTATGACGGTATAATCACCTTCTGTCATGTTACTAAATTCAAAACCCTCTGAATGGAATCCATCAGCCAAACAATCGTAAGGAGGTGTGCCACCGTTTGCAGAGATTAGAATCTGACCATCATTATTACCAATACAACTTGGGTTTGTGATGGCTGCATTCATAATAAGTTCACTTGGTTCGGCAATGCTAAGCATTGTGTCAACAGCACATCCGGCATCATCTTCAATATGAATAGCGTAATTTCCTTGGGAGAGGTTTTGAGCAGAATTGCTGTTTATTTGAGTGTTTTGATTGCTGATTTGATAACTAAATGGTGGTGTCCCCTGTTGGGCAGTTAATGAGATCTCACCGTTTTTATCGCCAAAACAGCTTATGTCTGACTTATCAATTGAAAGGACAATACCCGGAGCATCCGGAAGTATGTATTGGGAATTTTCGGTGCAACCATTTTCATCAGTTATTGTAACCACATAATTACCTGAAGCAAGGTTGCTGATGTTGGTTCCGGCATCACCGTTACTCCAGGAGCAGGTTAAATTTCCTGTTCCTCCGATGGGTTCAATATGGATTTCACCATTTTCTGCATTGTTGCATCCCGGATTTTGAATGTTTGAGTTGCTAATTGAAATTGGTTGCGGATCAGTCAGGGAATAGCTTGCCTGATTTGTACAGCCATTGTTATCCGTAACGGTCACGGTATATTCATCAGCAGACAGGTTTGTGTTGTTACTTGAGTTTACGTTGTTACTCCATGCAAAATTTTGCTCCTCAACATCGGGGCTTGATACAGATATGCTTCCGTTACTATCTCCATGACAAAGTGGATTAACCACTTCGGTTATGTTGATTTCTGGAGCCCCTAAAACGGTGACGGTTTGGGAGGCCGTGTTGGTGCATGCTCCGTTACTTACTTCATGACTGATGGAATGCGTTCCCACGCCGGCAGTATTGGGGTTGAAAGCATCCCCGGAAACGCCTGTGCCGATCCATGTACCTTCAGCGGTGGCTGCTGTGAGTGTGACAGCTGCATCACCAATGCAGAACGGACCAATGGCATCAATGCTTGCATCGGGCATGGCATCCACGTGAATGGTTTCGGTGTCGTTGTCGCTGCAAGCACCGTTTGTCACTGAGTAGCTGATGATATGATTACCAGAACCCGCAGAGGAAGGATCAAATTGATCGGCAGTTACGCCATTTCCGCTCCAGGTGCCGCCGGAAGTGCTAGCAGAAAGCGTAATGGCAGCTTCGTTTTCGCAAAGGTCGCTGACAGAAGATATGGTGGCATCTACATCCGCATCCACATGTATGGTTTCGGTATCGGTATCTCCGCACGAACCGGAAATTTGATAGGTGATAGTATGATCACCTGGGCCTGCTGTTCCGGGATCAAATGTGTTTCCACTGACTCCGGTTCCGCTCCAGGTTCCGCCTGTAGTTGCTGCCGTCAGGGTGATGGCGGCATCCGATTCACAGAGGTCACTTACAGCATCAATAGTAGCATCGGCATTGCTATTCACAACCACGCTGATGTCATCATTCGCTGTGCATTCTCCATTTGTAATTGTGTAAGAAACCGTATGGGTTCCTGTCCCTGCAGAACCAGGATCAAAGCTATTGCCCGAAACGCCATCCCCACTCCAACTACCACCAGAGGTTGCTGCCGTCAGGGTGACAGCAGCATCACCAGTGCAAAACGGACCAATGGCATCAATGCTTGCATCGGGCATGGCGTCCACGTGAATGGTTTCGGTGTCGTTGTCGCTGCAGGCCCCGTTTGTCACTGAATAGCTGATGGTATGATTACCAGAACCCGCAGAGGTAGGATCAAATTGATTCCCGGTTACGCCGTTTCCGCTCCAGCTACCGCCAGAAGTGCTGGCAGAAAGCGTAATGGCAGATTCATTTTCGCAAAGGTCGCTGACAGAAGATATGGTGGCATCTACATCCGCATCCACATGTATGGTTTCGGTATCGGTATCTCCGCACGAACCGGAAATTTGATAGGTGATAGTATGATCACCTGGGCCTGCTGTTCCGGGATCAAATGTGTTTCCACTGACTCCGGTTCCGCTCCAGGTTCCGCCTGTAGTTGCTGCCGTCAGGGTGATGGCGGCATCCGATTCACAGAGGTCACTTACAGCATCAATAGTAGCATCGGCATTGCTATTCACAACCACGCTGATGTCATCATTCGCTGTGCATTCTCCATTTGTAATTGTGTAAGAAACCGTATGGGTTCCTGTCCCTGCAGAACCAGGATCAAAGCTATTGCCCGAAACGCCATCCCCACTCCAACTACCACCAGAGGTTGCTGCCGTCAGGGTGACAGCAGCATCACCAGTGCAAAACGGACCAATGGCATCAATGCTTGCATCGGGCATGGCGTCCACGTGAATGGTTTCGGTGTCGTTGTCGCTGCAGGCCCCGTTTGTCACTGAATAGCTGATGGTATGATTACCAGAACCCGCAGAGGTAGGATCAAATTGATTATCAGTTAGGCCGTTTCCGCTCCAGCTACCGCCAGAAGTGCTGGCAGAAAGCGTAATAGCAGCTTCGTTTTCGCAAAGATCGCTAACAGAAGAGATGGTAGCATCTACATCCGCATCCACATGTATGGTTTCGGTATCGGTATCGCCGCACGAACCAGAAATCTGATAGGTGATTGTATGATCGCCAGCACCTGCTGTTCCGGGATCAAATGTGTTTCCACTGACTCCGGTTCCGCTCCAGGTGCCTCCTGAGGTTACTGCTGTAAG
>CAYQMB010000081.1:0-13122 GCA_964418565.1 uncultured Bacteroidales bacterium
CTCACAAAAGCTGATGCTAGAAAAGCACTTGACGCATTTCTCGAAGCAACTACTGATACCTTGAAAAAAGGTGATCGCGTTGCACTGATTGGATTTGGTTCTTTTTCAATTTCTGAAAGAGCTGCTCGTAAAGGCAGAAACCCACAGAAACCTAATCAGGTAATCAACATTCCAGCGAAAAAAGTTGTTAAATTCTCAGCTGGTAGTGAACTCAAAGATGCTGTAAAATAATTTTTTATCTTTAGGACTAAAAAGGAGCATGCGTTCATGCTCCTTTTTTGTTTTTAGGCTCTTATGGATAAATACGGCAGAAAACTCAGCGATTTCCTCGTTCAGTTTATGTATGAACGGCGTATCCAACGCATGGATGAGGTCTTGAACGATCGGACTCAATACATTACCCTGGTTCTTGAAGATATTTTTCAGTCGCAGAACGCCAGCGCTGTCTTGCGATCTTGTGATTGCTTCGGCATTCAGGAAGTGCACGTCATTGAAAATGACAACAGTTACAAAATCAATCCTGATGTATCAATGGGGGCTGATAAGTGGTTGAATCTTCATTATTACAATAAGAAACAAAACAATACTAAAGAGTGCATTAAGCACTTGCGTGAAAAAGGTTACCGAATCGTTGCGACAACACCGCATACTGGTGATGTCGAACTCCAAAACTTTGATTTGTCAAACGGTAAAACTGCCCTCCTTTTTGGTTCTGAAAAACCGGGACTTTCTTCTGAGATTCTGGAACAGGCAGATGAATACCTGCGCATTCCAATGTATGGCTTTACCGAAAGCTTTAACATTTCTGTTTCTGCAGCGATTGTTTTGCATCACCTTGTGGAAACGTTACATAAGTCTGATATTGACTGGCGACTTGACAATGAAACCTATCAGCATCTACGCCTGGATTGGATCAAAAAAAGCCTCAAGCGTCCGGATTTGCTGATTAAAGAATTTCATAAACTTAATCCCCACCTGAAATAATAAGCTGCTTTTTATACACAGCTCCCCGTGTTCTTATCTCAACAATGTAATGACCCCTGCTTAGGGATGTGTAAATTCTTGTCTGATGGTTGCTAAGTGTTTTATGAACAAGCTTTTGGCCTGTTTGGCCGTAAATAATAAGTTCCCCTTTATATTCATTATCCGGTAGCAACACATTAAAATACCCCTCTGATGGATTTGGATACAGTCCGGGTTCTGAAGTTTTAAGCTCATCTTTACCTGCTCCACCAATCCACTGATTGTAAAGGATGGCTGCACTGTCGGATATGGCCTGAAGGTTGGGAAAATTGTCTGCAACCATGAGTGCAAAACTTACCCTTACGGTGTCCTGTGGCATTATATCAAAGGGGCCGGCACTTGCGATCTGCACAACATCACTCCCGGCCGGCTCTGAACCTGCGTTGTAACGTGTATGGCTTAATGCATAAAATTTTTCTTCATCCGAAAACCCGTTGGTCATGTTAATGAGTTCATTAACTTCTGTCTGATCAATGGCATAGTGATTTGTGCTTTGATTTGTCAAAATACGAATGCCGCTATACAATTTCATTTCTCCTGTGTGTTCAGTATAACCCATATTACGGGTGCTGTCCCATGATATTATGTTTTTCATGGGGATGATAAGATCCCAGTCAAAAAACAAGCCCAGATACCAGTTATCCACAGATGCAAGATTGTGATTAATAACATCGTAATTTAAAATGATGTAACTGCTGTTTTCAGAGCCAAGCATAGCTGTTTGACGTATTTCCAGGTTTATCGCGTCAGCTTGATCAAGGGCATAAAAACTGCCTTCTACAGCTTGCTCAAAACCGGCAATATCGGTATATGAAGCCTGGCCGGTTTGTGAAAAATCGTTATTGCTGCGAATACAGTCAAATAAAACATCGGCAGACTGTCCTGTCATCAAACCGCCATCATGAAAAATATCCTCAATACCATCATAACTCATACCACTTCCATGATACCTGTATATATCGGTGAAGCCAAGCAGGCCGTTGGATGGCACCGACAGTGCAATGACATTATTACTCAACAGTTTCCAGGATGGGTTTACCATAATTTCAACGTATTGAGTCCGCTGCCAGTCTCCGTCAGTTAAGTTTAATGTCAGTACAACAGTCTCATCAGCGGATATATCTTCATGAAGTTCAAGTTCAACGGGCTCAATATCTACCGGATATGATTGTAAACTGTCCAGGTTTCCAATGTCAATCGTTGTAGTATACAGGGTGATGTCCGGGTTGTCGCAGGTGATTTCCACAGATAAATTTTCAGCAGAACTCAGGTAATTGAAAAACTCCCCGCGGACTTCTACAAGCCGGTGGTTTGTGTAATTGTTTTCCCTGTCATCTGAAATTTGAATGTTCTGAAACCTTACTCCGGGTTTAAACGTTTCGGATAATGCTTTGTATGCATTCAGACGTCCCGTTCCCAGTAATCCGGCGTACGGAATATTTGCAGGAATGGTATCAATATTATCTGTGGTGTTTTTAATCCGCTCAATTGTCTGATTGGCGGTTAGGTTCGGAAATTCAGAACGTATCAGCCCGGCTATGCCGCTTACAACGGGGCTTGCAAAGGATGTGCCGGCATATACCATCCGGTATCCACCGCCATCTTCTGTGGTATGCATCATTGTGCCGGGTGCTGACACATCAACATGATATCCGTAGCTGGAGCCACCGCCTGTTCCTGTGTTTTCGGGAGTCCACTTTTCATCCAAGGCTGTAGTGGCAGCAACAGAAAGTACCTTGTCATAGCTGGCCGGATAAAATTTGCGCATATCGTTGTTGTTTCCGGCGGAAGCAACAACGAGCGCATCATGATCGCTGACAACATAATTAATCATATCCTGAGCAAACTGACTGTAGTAATTGTTTCCCCAGGAACAGTTTATTATTGATGCCCCATGCTCGGCTGCATAGACAATCCCTTCATAGCCACGGGTTAGCAAAATGGTTGAATCGTTAATGGTTTCACTGATTTTCACCGGCAAAACCGGGCAGTTGAATCCCGGTCCGCTAATGCCTAATCCATTGTCAGTGGCTGCTGAAGCTATGCCTGAAACCAGCGTGCCGTGCTCATTTAGCACATGTTGCGGAAAGTTGTCATTGTCGCCAATGTCCCAGCCACGAAAGTTGTCCGTGTAGCCATCGTTGTCGTTATCTATGCCATCAAGTGGATCTGTATAGTTATATGCAATGTTGGGTAGCAGATCTTCATGGTCAACATCTATTCCGGTATCGGTGATGCCGATGATGACATTGGTATCGCCCTGCTGAATGTCCCAGGCATCCCAGGCCTGTATGTTGTCAAGGTAATATTGTTCCGATTCATTGAGTGGATCGTCAGGAATGAATAATATCTCCTGGGGATAGGATTTTTCAGCCCACTCAAGTGTTTTTTGCTTGTTTATGGTATGGTAAAGTGATTGCAGTTCAGCTTTCGTTTTTGTTTCTATTTTGTAATACCTGCTTAGGTCAACACCACTTATCGTTCTGGCCTTGCTTTTTGCATTAGGAAAAATCTGGCGAAGCGTAAAATCCGTTGAGGTGATATTCAGATTATCTGCTTTTGCTGAGGGTTTTAATTTTATGATGATGCCTGTGGGCTGTGAAAGGTTTTCCTGACTGTTGGCGTGAAAGCCCACCAACATAAAAATCATTAAAGGGATATATAACCATGTTTTCAAACGCATGCAAATTGTTTTTATGCAATATACAAAAATAACGATTGTGTTTGATATCGGATAACAAACAAAAAAGCCACCTCATGAGAGGCGGCTTTTTGATGTTGAAAGGCTGTAATAACTTAGCTATTAACTGTGCCTGTAATTTTCAGGCGGGTAGTAGTGTTCTTGGGATCATTGGTGATAACGGTGATTGTTTTCCGTTGTTTTCCGCGTTTTCCGGCAGAATTAAATGTGGCTTTAATGTAACTGCTTTCTCCTGGCTTGATGACATCTTTTTCAGGACTTGTGGCAGTGCATCCACAGCTTGCCTTGATCTTACGGATTATCAAATCAGATTTGCCGGTGTTTGTGAATTTATATTTAGTGGTAACTTTTTCTTTTTGGTTGATGGTGCCAAAATTAAATTCTGTTTCCTCGAAATCAGCATGCGGAGCATTGGCCATCTCTTCAGGTGTCAGATGGGAGAAGTCTTCTTCAATTGTGGCGCTGATTGAAAGGCGGTTGCGGTAGTTGATTTTTCCGTCTTCACCATTCGTTTTAAGGTAAATTCTGTCAATCACAAAACCATAATCATTTTTGGCATTTGCATCGTAAGTAACCACAATTTTACCTTTTTCCCCGTGTTTTTCTCCTGGCTTTTTGCCTTGAAGTGTATGGGGTTCTGCTTTGATGTCAATGTGAGAAGGTACACGGGCAAAGTCCAGGGTAACCGGCTTTTCACTCATGTTGACAATCTCAATGGTTTCTGTTTTCTTTTCGTTGTTTTTGATCTTTACGAAAGCCAGATGAGAGGTTTTCATCCGGATATCTCCGAATACTTTGGGGTAATGATCCTCAATGGTTTTTTCCCGTGGTGTAACCTTACCCGTAATGCGCAAAATGGTGGTACGTGGTTCACCATTTGTGGTCACGGTAATTGATTTATTAAATTTGCCCGGGCGGTTGCGTGGATTATAGGTGGCATCAACATAGCCGCTTTCTCCCGGTTTTATGGGCTCTTTACTCCATTTTGGTGCCGTACACCCGCATGAAGAGCGTACATTGGTGATGATAAGATTTTCATTGCCAGTGTTTTTAAAAACAAACTTTGCCGTTTGCTTCCCTGCCTCTTCTTTAAATGTCCCAAAATTGTGGGTCGTTTTGTCCCATGATACACTGGCACCCTTCATTTGTGCCATGGCGTTAAACCCAAATAAAACAATTAATGACAGCGTAATGCTTAATATTCTTTTCATAACAATCTGAATTTAAATGAACAACGTTAATAAGTATTGTTTTCGTACCCGAAGTACATAAATTAAATTTACAATTATCAGACCAAAATTAATAAAAATCGTTGCCTGACCAGAAAAAAATTATGTTTGTTCTATTTTCATTCTGGCTTTTGGAATGAGCTCATGGCCTGCGAACTGCCCTTTTTGGTGTTTGAAATACCCTATTATTGCTATCATGGCTGCATTGTCTGTTGTATAAGATAATTGGGGAATATGGAGTGTCCAGTGTTTTTCTGACGCTTTGACAATAAGCTTCTTTTTCAAATAAGAGTTGGCTGAAACACCACCTGAGGCTGCGATATTTGATATGCCTGTCAATTTTGCAGCTTTTTCGAGTTTGTCAATTAAGATTTCCACAATGGTATGCTGAAGCGATGCTGCCAAATGTTCTCTCTCTTTTTCAATAAAGTTGGTGTCGGCTTTTACCTGATCCCGCAAATAATATAAAAAAGATGTTTTTAATCCGCTAAAGCTGAAGTCCAGATCCGGAATTTTAGGCCTGGCAAATGTGAATTTTTCGGGATCGCCTGATTTTCCCAGTTTGTCAATAACCGGACCGCCGGGATATCCCAGGCCCATAACCTTGGCACATTTGTCAAAGGCTTCACCTGCTGCATCATCAATGGTCCCCCCAAGGATTTCAAAATCAAGGTAATCTTTTACCAGGACAATCTGGGTATGACCTCCGGATATAAGGAGATTCAGAAAGGGGAATTCAGGCTGAGGATCGTCTTTATTCTGATCATTTTTTAAAAAATGGGCAAATATGTGTCCATGCAAATGATTGACTTCTATCATTGGGATCCCGGTGGACAGACTCAGGCCTTTGGCAAAGCTGCTGCCAACCAAAAGTGAACCAAGTAACCCCGGCCCTCTGGTATATGCAATGGCAGACAGGTCATTTAACCTTATGTCCGCATCCCTTAGGGCTTTGTCTGTTACAGGAATAATGTTTTGCTCATGGGCCCGTGATGCCAGTTCGGGAACTACCCCTCCATACGCTTCATGTACGTTTTGCCCTGCTGTAACATTGCTCAGTACATAATTATCACGCAATACTGCTGCTGATGTATCATCGCATGATGACTCTATGCCAAGAATATATGCTGCCATTTATCAATTTTTTTACAAATTTAATTATTTGCATGTTTTTTGTACCTTTTGTGACGTTAATAATTGAGGCTTTGTTATTTTTGTGACAAATTGTTGATACTGTGTGGAAACGTAGACTATACCGTGTTCTGATTTTAGTTTTTGTTGTGCTCTTGCGCATCATCCTCAGCAACTTTGCCTTGCTGCAATCAGTTGATTACCAGTCTTACCTCCTCAAACATGCCATTCGGTTTATGGCCGAGCGCTACGAAATCAACCTTAGCGTTGGCGATCTGGAATTGAAATTTCCCAATCGCATTATTCTTGAGGATGTTTACCTAGAGGATGTTAAGCAGGATACCCTCCTTCAAACCAATAAGATTGAAGCGCGTGTGTCTGCCATAAAACTGAGAAAAAAGCGGCTGTATATTTCCAGTGTTGTGCTTGATAAGCCCACCATTTTTGTTGAACGTGACAGCACCGGAACCTTTAATTTCCAGTACATCCTTGATAAATTTGATTCGGATAAGCAAAAAGAACCCTCCTCCGAAAAGCTGGATGTGTTTGTTGAAGAGTTTGCATTTAAAGATGCTGACATAAGCTACAAAGATGCCCCCTGGGAAACTACACCCGGCTATTTTAATTCCTCTGACCTGTTTGTTAATGGTTTTGATGTCTTTGTGAGCGATTTTCAGATGCACGGGGATACAATTGAGCTGGATCTGAATAACCTCGCCTTCCAGGAAAAATCCGGTTTTGGAATTCAAAAACTCAACGCACGGGTTTTTGTCTCAGACAGCCTTTATCAACTAAAAAACTTTTTTTTAAAAACAAATCATTCGCTTCTCCATGCCCCAAAGTTTGAAGTGGCAATGCTAAATGACAGCATAGCGGATGTCTGGAATGACATTAATGTGGATATGCACATTGATTCCAGTTTGTTATCCCTGAAAGATGCTGCCTATTTTTCATCCGACCTGAAAGGTTTGCATCAGGAGCTCAGATTGAGTGCAAAACTGCAGGGTAAACTATCCAATATTAAATTGCGGGATTTCAATTTTGCCTATGGTTATGATACACGATTGATAGGTGATGTTAGCATCAATGGATTGCCTGAACCCAAAAACAGCTTTGTCTTTGCAGAAGTGAAACGGTTGTCATCTTCCGTAAGAGATGCTGAATCCCTGTATTTGCCGCCTTTTGATCAACAAAACCCGGTCCAGGTTCCCGATATTCTTCACGAAGTCGGAATTGTTAATTTTGAAGGAACCCTTACAGGTATGTTTAATGATCTGGTTGCGAATGGCTTGTTTCAGACAAACGCCGGTAACATTTCCACAGATGTCGCAGTAAAATCCTATGGTGGTGAAGGGGATGTGAAGTTTGAGGGAAAAGTGAATGTTATGAATCTTGAACTCGGTTCACTGCTTGATAAAAAAGACATGCTGGGCACCCTTGATATGAATGCCAACCTTCGGGGAACTCTCGATACCCTGGGCAGATATGATATTAGCCTCGGAAGCAAAATTGGCAAAGCAGAAGTGTATGATTATCCTTACTCAAACATTGAAATTGCCGGACACCTTACCAACACCTCATTCAATGGTGAATTAATGATCAATGACCCCAATCTTAGTTTTGAATTCATTGGTGGATATGAAATGGAAAACGGTGTGCCGGATATGGATTTCCGTGCAGATTTTTCGGCCAATCCTTACGAACTCAACCTTGATACGGTGAAATCCCGTGTTGGCTTTCTGATGTTTGCGAATTTTGTGGGAGACGGTATTAACACAGCCAGCGGAAACCTGCAATTTGCAAACATGTACCTGAAACGTCACAATGATTCGGTAATCATAAATAAGCTCGATATTAACACAGGCAAAATTCTTGATGAGCAATTTATTGATATTAAAAGCGATTATTTTGATTTTGAATCTCAGGGGCATTATGATATTCCAAAACTTGTATCTGAGCTGACAGGGTTAATCTACAACTACTTCCCGGCCCTGAGTAAGGAGGACAAAGACTGGCTTGCTGCCAAACCCGGACGGTTGAGATTCAACGCCAGATTACATGATCTGGATGAGGTGACCAGCTATTTTATGCCTGCTTTGCAAGTGGAAGATGATATTGAATTATATGGTGTGTTGGATGCTTCAGCAAACGAGTATAGCCTGAATTGTACAACCTCAGAAATTCAATACGATACAATCAGTTTGCACAATCTGAATATTGAAATGCTTGCCGGCCCGGAGTCGCTCGGTGTGGAAATGACATTTGATAAAATTAAAAACAAGAACAACCAATTTCTGGAAGGACTTACTGTAAATACATTAACATCATCCGATACAACGAGTATTGCAATGACATGGGATAATCAGGATAGTGTGAGATATGCCGGAAACCTGAATGCTTCCATTGCACTCATACCATCATTGGGGGATAATGTTGCCATAGCAATGCATCTTTTACCATCCGACTTTGTTCTGAAAAATCAGGACTGGGAGCTCGATGAGGCAAACATTACCATGGATACAACAGAAATAAGCATTGACCGGCTTGAGTTTTACAACGACGTTCAGCGCATTCGGGTTATGGGTGACCTTTCACAAAACCCAACCAAAGACATGCGCTATTACATCGAAAATGTTGACATATCAGTGTTCAACCCCTTTCTTAAGGCTGCCGGTTACCAATTGCAGGGGGAACTCAACAGCAACGGTCGTGTGGCTGATGTATATGATGAAATGGCTTTCAGAGCTTTTCTTGAACTTGAGAATCTGTTTATCAATAACGAAGAATTCGGTCGCATTCAAATCAATAGCAACTGGGATTATCTTACCAACGCAATTAAACTTGATGGAAACAGCCGGTATGTGGATTTCAGAGGCAATGTCAACCCCAAAAAGGACAGCATCAACCTAACCCTTAATATTAATAACTTCGGACTGGGTGTGCTTGAGCCTTACCTGGTGAATGCCGGATTGCTGAATATTCGTGGTAAACTGGATGGTAGCGTTGACGTCAAAGGTAAATTATCTGAACCGGAAATCCGGGGAGCCCTGGACTTTGACCGTGCCGGATTAACCTATGATATGCTCATGGCCAGATTTAACCTCAGCGATTCCATATTTGTTTATACCGACTCAATGGTGATGAAAAATTTCATCATAGAAGATGAATACGGTAACCCGGGAGTAATCCGGGGTAAACTTACCCACAACATGTTTAAAAATATCAAATACGATTTTGATATCGGACTGGAAAATTATCATATTCTGAACACCAGTATTGTGGATAATACAACCTATTACGGGTCTGCTTATGCTACTGCAAGGGCTAATATAAACGGCAGCACAGATGACATTACCATTGATATTTCAGAAGCAAAAACAGAAAAAAACACAGTATTTGTCCTGCCCATGACAAACTCCTACGAAGCTGACGACGCACCCTGGATTACCTTTATGCAGGATTCTGTCTCAAAAGATAATATGGAAGACCTTGTGCCTGAATCCAAGTTTGATGTTACTTTTATGATGAACATTGATGTAACACCGGAAGCAGAAGCCCGTCTGGTTTTTGATCCCAAAGTAGGGGATATGATTCGTGCCAATTGCGATGGAAATCTAAGCATTGGGGTGGCTCCGGATACTGATTTTTCCATGAAAGGTGAACTTGAAGTAAAAGGCGGGGATTATCTCTTTACACTGCAGAACGTAATCAATAAACGCTTTGTCCTCAAAGATGGTGGCCGTATATCATGGGATGGCAACCCAATGGATGGGAAACTTGATATTGAAGCCGCTTACAAACTGAAAGCTCCGCTATATGATATAATGGTGGGTGTTGATACCAGCGATATCTATAAAAAGCGAACTGAAGTGCAGTGTCTGATGGAGATGACCGGAAACCTCAGCAATCCCGATATCCGCTTTGATATCAAAGTTCCCAATGCTGATGAAAAAGCCAAAACACGGCTGGCCAGCCTTTCTCCGGATGAAATCAACAAACAGGTCTTAACCCTGCTGGTATTGAACCGCTTTTATACCCCGGATGATATGCAAATGGCAGGGGCCGATTCCCGGGGAGCCAATATTGCCGGTGTTACTTCTTTTGAATTGCTTTCCAACCAGGTAAGTAACTGGTTGTCTCAGATTTCAGACGACTTCGATGTGGGTGTCAATTACAGCCCCGGTGACGAGATTACAAGCCAGGAGCTTGAAGTAGCTCTTTCAACCCAATTGCTGAATGACCGTGTCCTTATTAATGGAAATGTCGGCGTTGGTGAGTATAAAAATGTCGGCGTTGGTGAGCATGAAAATGCCACCAGCGATATTGTTGGTGATGTGGAAGTGCAGGTGAAAGTTAACAAGTCCGGAAACCTCCGTGTGAAAGGATTTACCAGAGCAAATACCCAGTCTCAGATGCAATACGACTACGGACCCTATACGCAGGGTGTCGGCCTGTTTTATACCGAGTCTTTTTCAACCTTCAGAAAACTGCTGAACCGGTATTACCGGAGTGTCTTTCCCCGAAATGACAACAGTGAACCCGGCAAGTCCGAAACCATAAATGATTCCTTACCTGCGGTTGATTAAGGCTTGTGGATTATTTACTCTTACGTAACCTGAATAGCCTCCGTTTTGTCAAAAGGTCTGGTGTTACTTCATATTCATCCGTGGCATAGCGGATGTCTTCAATGGTATAAAAGGCTTTCGGATTGTAATCATGTACCAGCGCCAGCAATTTGTTTAAGCGCTTACGTTTGCATGTGGTGAAAATAACATGCACATCCTCCTGACTCCCTCTGGCTTCCACATAGGTAACTCCAAAGCCGTTTTTGCGAATGGTCTTTATCAGAGGCTCAGCTCCGCGGCGCGTGATGATTCTGACCATAACCTTTCCTATGGCCAGCTTTTCTTCAATGTACATGCCAATATAGGTGCCGGCGCTGAAACCACCTGCATAAAAAATGTAATTCACCCAGTTGTTCAGGTTTTCCATGATTTTACTGATGGCTATAACCCAAATGAAAATCTCAATAAAGCCGAGCAAAGGGGCAACTTTTTTATAACCACGTCCCATTAAAATCAAGCGTAAGGTTCCTACACTTACGTCGAGGATTCTCGCGAAAAATATGAATGCAGGTATCAATACCCAGGTTTCCCAGTCAAATGTCATCATAGTGTAAATTAATCTGTGTAACTTATGGTTAAAAATTTTGCAAATGAAATCATTTTCTTCGACAAAATGTGATATGTTTTACATCATTTTTTATCGCCTTGGTTAAATGACAAATATTCTTATTTTTGTTAAGCACATTAAAGATCTAAATTATTAAAAATTAATAAATTATGAGAAAACATATTTTTAACGCAGGTCCCTGCAAATTATCCGACAGAACGCTTGAAAATACTGCCAAAGCCGTTCTTGAACTCGACAACAACGGTCAGTCTATTATGGAGGTTTCTCACCGCAGCCCCGAATTTATGGCTGTTATGGACGAAACAAAAGCCCTGATGCATGAAGTGATGAACATCCCCGACGATTTTGAAATTCTTTTCCTCGGAGGTGGTGCATCCATGCAGTTTGCCATGATTCCATACAACTTTTTGGCAAATAAAGCCTTTTATCTCAACACAGGCTCATGGTCAACCAAGGCCATTAAAGAAGCAGCACTCTGGGGTGATGTTGTGGAAGTATCTTCCGAAGATAAAGGGTTTACCTATATTCCGAAAGATTACGAAATTCCTTCAGATGCAGATTTTGCCCATATCACTACCAACAATACCATTAAAGGTACTGAAATATTGGAAGATATGGATTCTCCTGTCCCCCTGATTGCTGATATGTCTTCCGATTTTATGAGCCGGCCGGTTGATTTTTCCAAATACGCCATGGTTTACGGTGGTGCTCAGAAAAATGTCGGCCCCGCAGGAGCTACGTTTGTTATCATTCGCAAATCATTGCTCGAAAATGTTGTGGACCGCACAATCCCAACCATGCTGAAATACAAAACCCATATGGATAAAGATTCCATGTTCAATACCCCGCCCTGTATCAATGTTTTTGCTATTCGCGAAACCTTGAAATGGGTAAAAGAAAAAGGTGGTGTGGATGCCATGGATAAACTGGCACAGGAGCGTGCTGATCTGCTTTATAAAGCGATCGACGAAAGTCCGATGTTTAAAGGTACGGTTGCAAAAGAAGACCGCTCACGAATGAACATCTGTTTCGTATTTGAAGAAAAATACGAAGCTCTCAAAGATGACTTCCTGAAATTTGCTGCTCAACGCGATATCGTGGGGCTCAAAGGGCACCGGTCTGTTGGCGGATTCAGAGCTTCAACCTATAATGCATCTACCATCGATGATGTCAATGCACTGGTAAAAGCCATGAATGATTTTGAAAAAGAGAATGCTTAAATAACACTCAGCAGCCTGACATTGTCAGGTTGCTTTTGTTGAATCATTAATACGTGGAATTATGAAAAAAGTACTTGTAGCAACTGTAAAACCCTTTGCTCCCGACGCTGTAACCGGGATTAAAGATATATGCAAATCTGCAGGATATGACCTGACAGTAATGGAAAAATACGACGGACAAGATAAACTGATTGATGCCGTGGCTGATGCCAATGCATTGATTATCCGTTCCGATAAAGTAACCGCTGAAGTAATTGATGCCGCCAAAAATCTGGAAGTGGTTGTACGTGCAGGTGCCGGTTATGATAATGTTGACCTGGATGCCGCTACCAAAAACAACGTGGTGGTAATGAATACACCGGGTCAGAACTCCAATGCAGTAGCAGAACTTGCCCTCGGTATGATGGTATACCTTGCTCGTGGCGGATTTAACGGTAAACCCGGAACCGAACTCAAAGAAAAAACTATGGGAATTCACGCTTATGGTCACGTCGGTCAGCATGTGGCACGCATTGCAAAAGGCTTCGGCATGGAAGTGATAGCATTTGATCCGTTTGTTGATGATGCGGAGATCGAAAAAGACGGTGTGAAAGCTGTTGGCAGCGAAAAAGAATTGTACCAGAAA
>CAYQMB010000082.1:0-13027 GCA_964418565.1 uncultured Bacteroidales bacterium
AAGAAAGAAATGAACATATTATGCTGAAATGCTTTGATAAAATGTACCGGGTCACACAAATCACATTTTATCAAAGCATTATTTGTTGATTATCAAATGTTATATTTGAAATTGCCAATATGATGTTCCAAACAGATGGTTTACCTCTATACCCAGACATAAATGCCGGGATTAATCGGCTTTGGATGAATGAAATGGTTTGAACAAGATGAATGTTGATGCCAGAAGAAGATAATTCCTAAACCGCGGGCTTCAGTTTGTGTTGGCAGCACAATTAAAAGAATATACGGGTTTTAGCCCTGACAGTATTTCTATTACTGAGCGATCATCTGTTCTCATTCCTGATTTTCACTCAACAGCAATAATTCAAACATTATCCACTGAGGTTGCAGTAGAACCTGTTTAATTAACTTCCACGATTTTTCTGCCATGGAACTCGTGAATGTCAGTTTGTTTCATTAAATCAGGCAAATTGCGGCTGGTGATGTTTCCGGCAGCCAGTATGGTGATGCGTCCGTTTGCCTGCTCATGCAATCGATTCAGCTCTTTCAGACCGTTTACGGCAGTTTCTGCACCGCCACTTGTCAGCAGGTGATTTGCACCGCTTGCAATGACATCTTCCAGGGCTTTTTCTTTATCTGGCGTCAAATCAAAGGCTTTGTGGAAGGTAAAATCCAGCTCCCCTGCCCTGTCCCGAAGCAAGCGGGTGCGCTCAACATCCACTGTATTGTCAGGTTTCAGAATTCCGCTGACAATGCCATGACAGCCCAACCCGTTAAATGTATCAACATCATGAAGCATCTGCTCAAACTCCTCATCGCTAAACACAAAATTACCACCACGGGGTCTGACCATTACCATAACCGGGATTTGGCACAGCTCAAGCACTGAGCGCAACAAGCCAGTGTCCGGTGATAGGCCTCCCACAGATAAATCCATGCAAAGCTCCAGGCGCGCTGCACCATTTTTCTCAGCAGATATTGCCTGGTAAAGGTTTTCAACGCAAGCTTCGCGTAAGATTATGTCATCCGTCATAGCTAAGCGTTTTTGGTTTTGGTAAATATACTAAATAAAATTACAACTATAAAGAGTAATCAGTAAAAATTGTATTGAAACACTCCGGTATATTTTCACAATCCGATGAAAGCTTTTAACGGTGTTTTACACGTTTACCGGCAATTGAAATAAAGGCGTTACAATCCGTTTATACTGATGATAATGGACGTTTACTCTGATGCATACCACCATACCCTCACATCCTTCTTTTTCAGGTTGCCACCAGTTACTCTGACAACATGGTGTTTTCCGGGAATCAGTGAAAATGCATTATCGGACAAGCGTTTTGAACTTTCCAGAATCAACATGGGAACAAAAACATCGCTACTGATTTCAAGACAGACCATGCCATTCACATTCACTTCACGAATCTGTACAGATGGTTCCGACAGTTTCATATTCACAGGTTTTTCGGGCCAGTACGTATAATAAGCAAGCAGCTCTCCCGCCTGAGACAAAACAGCATGCGCCATACAGCCATCCGCACCGCCAGCCGCAAACGCCGCTTCCACCACACCGGGTTCTCCTGCCTTCAGGCTGATGTTGCAGGCTTTATGATGCAACAGATTGCCATTGAAATCCATCCATGTTACCTCAAGTTGAAGCTTGTCTTTATCAGCATCAGAAATGGCATACCAGCACAGGCTATCTCCAACCTGACGTGCAAAAAGCATATTCTGTTCGTGCGCCCGCTTTGCTGTGTAATGAAGCGCTTTCAGACCGCCGTAATAATCCCGGCTGCTCCAGCTAATTGCCGGCCAGCTATCGTTGTATTGCCAGTACAGGCTTCCGGCACAGCGGGGTGACAGTCTGAACCACCGAATGGCATTTGCAATTCCCCGGGCCTGCAGCATTTGCGTGCGCATGGCATAATCTTCAAAGTCGTCACTTAATCCCGTGTACATCGCTGCAAACTCCTGTATGCGCTCATCCCCGAAGGGATGCTTTTGGTGGGATTTCATCACCGGTGATTCAATTTTGCGGTCTTCCGGATCGGTAAATTTCTCAATGCTGTTCATGTTTGGGTATGCCTGAAAGCCAAATTCCGACATGAAACGGCCAGTATGCTCATAATACGACTCAAAAGGCTCGTCGCCCCACCACACGCCCCAGTAATGGTTATCGCCTTGGGTAAGGCTTTCGGGGTGGCCCCAGCCCCAGACAGGTGATGAACTAAGGTAGTCGGTATGTAACCCGGTCTGCTGTATCCATGCCGGAATGCTGTCTTCAAACAGGCGGCGGTTTGATTCCCAGATGGCAGCGGAGTCTTCAGAACTCCAGCCGTAAACATCCTGCCATCCCCAGTCATACCAGGCATTTTTTACTTCATTGTTTCCGCACCACAAGGCCAGGCAGGGATGTCCGCTCAATCGCTTTACCTGTTTGTTTACTTCTGATTTCACATTGGCAAAAAAGGCATCGCTACCGGGATACAAGGTGCAGGCAAACATAAAATCCTGCCATACCATAATGCCCAGCGAATCGCACAAGGCATAAAAACGGTCGGATTCATAAATTCCCCCGCCCCACACCCGCAGCATGTTAAAACCGGCATGCACTGCATCTTCAAGCAAGGATTGATGATCGGATCGTTGTAAAAAAACATCCTGTGGCACATAATTGGCTCCGCGGGCAAAAACCGGTTTACCATTGACAACAAATTCAAAGCTTTCGCCAATGCTGTCAGCTTTACGCCTCAGCTCAATGGTTCGTACGCCATAAGACAAGCTGTCGCGGTAAATGCTTGTTGTGTTGCTGATTTCGAGTTCAGACTGGTACAGATGAGCCTCACCCATGCCATTGGGATACCAGCGCTGTGGGTTTTTTATGCTAAACGGAAAACGCAGGCTTTGATTTCCTTCGTGCAGAGTACGTTTTTCAATCAGGTCAACATTGTCTCCCGACAGTTTAAAAGTGTATTTGCCCGGCTTATCCACCTGCATGTATACCAGCAATTCCATATCTGCTGAGGTACTGTTGCAAGCTATGGTTTGTATGGAAGCATGTTCAGTCAGAGCATCATTCCAGGACAGAAAGTGCACGGGTTTCCAGACACCACATCCCGGCAGATCCGGAGACCAGTCCCACCCCGACTGAAACGGGGCTTTGCGCAGATACGCACGATCATCGGGAAGATTCAGGCTGTCGGTGGCTGCCCGTTTTGCCGCCACATCATCCGGTGAATGGATGATGATTTCAAGGTGATTTTTTCCCATTCTCAGCTTTTCGCGCACCGGAAAACGGTATGAGCGGAACATATTGTTGGTTTCACCCAGCGTATCACCGTTAAGAATCACATCAGAGCGGGTATCCACACCCAAAAACTGCAGATCCAGGTGCCGTGTGTTGATCTTCGGGGCATCAAACCACAACGAATAGCGAAAGTCAACGGTTGAATATTTGCGCAATGAATCCGCATTATCAGAGAAAAACGGATCAGGAATAATCCCGGCTTCGTACATGTCCAGATACACATTACCCGGTACACTTGCCGGAATGCTGTCTTCAAATGCATCAGAAAACAGGTGCCAGTTTTCCGGAAGGTTAAATTGCAGTTGCATATCAGATTTTTCATTAATGCAGGCTGCAAATGTTATCATAAGCACAGCCAGACAAAGAATTTTCGTATTTTTAGCCAAAATTGAAACCATTGTATTATGAAAATCAGACATATTCTTTCTTTTGTTTTGATGGCTGTTTTATTTGCAGCCTGTCAGTCAACACCCGAGCCGGCAAAAGAGCTTTACATCCTGCCCAAATCGGTAAATCTGGAAAGCAAAGCCGGTCGCTTTCTGCTGGAGCAAAATACAAAAATATTCATTGAAAACCATTGGGATGGCTACACCTCTGCAATAGAAAGTCTGAATGATGCACTTAAAATTGACTTTGAGCAAGCTTCAAAAGCAGGGAAAAATCAGATTATTTTCCGCAGCAAAGAATTTCAGCAGCCGGAAGCATATGAGTTGAATATTTACCCGGATTCATGCTGCATTTATGCCGGTGATGAAGCCGGGGCATTTTATGCTGTTCAAAGCCTCAGGCAGATAATAACGCAAAGCGATTCCACCAGCAAAGGTCTGGAGCTTCCTGCCTGCCGCATCAGCGATCATCCCCGTTTTCAGTGGCGCGGGATGCATCTGGATGTCTGCCGTCATTTTTTCACGGTGGAGGAGGTAAAAACCTACCTGGATATCATGGCTTTGCACAAACTCAACCGCTTTCACTGGCATCTTACCGAAGATCAGGGCTGGCGAATAGAAATCAAGCAGTTTCCCCGGTTGACAGAAATCGGCTCACAGCGCAAAGAAACTGTCATAGGAAAGAATACAGGCGAGTATGATGGCACGCCTCATGGCGGATATTACACACAGGAAGAAATCCGGGAAGTGGTAGACTACGCCCGCGACCGTCACATCACCGTTGTTCCGGAAATTGAAATGCCGGGGCACAGTCTGGCTGCCCTGGCTGCTTACCCTGAATTGGGCTGCACCGGCGGACCATACGAAGTAGCCACTACATGGGGTGTTTTTGAGGATGTGTATTGCGCCGGGAATCAAAAGACAATGGCTTTTCTAAAGCAGGTACTTGACGAAGTGATCACACTGTTTCCATCAAAATACATCCACATTGGCGGGGATGAATGCCCCAAAACCCGCTGGGAAAACTGCAGCAGGTGCCAGAAACGCATGAGGCTTGAAGGTCTGTCTGACGAACACGAGTTGCAGTCATGGTTTATTCAGGAAATAGAGCATTATCTCAATGAAAAAGGCCGGCAAATCATTGGCTGGGATGAGATTATGGAAGGCGGCCTGGCTGAAAATGCCGCGGTGATGTCATGGCGTGGCGAAAGCGGTGGAATAAAGGCGGCCAAAAGCAATCACTACGTGGTAATGAGTCCAAACGGAACCTGTTATTTCGATCATTACCAGCATCCCGACACCGAGAATGAACCCTTTGCCATCGGCGGGCTGACTACCCTGGAGGATGTTTACAACTACGAACCCATACCGGCCGGACTGACAGAAGAAGAACGAGAATACATTATGGGTGCCCAGGCCAATTTATGGACTGAATACATCCCGGACGAAGATCATCTGCAATACATGATGTTACCACGGGCTGCAGCATTATCGGAAGTGGTATGGTCGGAAAAAGAAGACAAGGACTATGCTGAATTCCTTACACGGCTTGACATGCTAAGCAATATATACAAAGCCAGCGACTGGAATTATGCTACGCATGAGATTGATTAATTTCATTAATATAATCTCAACGATAAAATAATATGCTGATGTAATAATTACTCTGCCAGTCTGTCCAGTACAATTTTAATGAGTTTTTTCACAACAGGATGATAATCTTTGCTGTATTGTTTATTGTAACGATTGGCAATGACAGCACAGATTGTCAGAGCATCATGGCCCAGCATACGTGACAGGCCGTAGATGGCAGAAGATTCCATCTCATAGTTGGTAATTTTCATGCCTTTATAATCAAACTGGCGCATTTTTTCATTAAGCTGAGGAACACGTAAGGCAAGTCTGAGAACACGTCCCTGCGGACCGTAAAAGCCCGGTGCAGAAATGGTTATTCCACCGGTAAGTCCTTTTCCCACACGTTGTTTTAGTTTTTCTGAAGCGGGAACGACATAGGGTGTATTGAGGATGCTGTCCCATTCCATATGTTGTTTAAATGCTGCTTCGGCATCCAGGTTACAGATTGCATTACGTCCGGCATAGAAATTAAGCATGCCATCAAAACCAACAGAAATATCGGTCATAATGAAGGTATCCACAGGGATGCTTTCCTGCAGGCCGCCGCTGGTACCAATACGCACAAAATTCAGGGAGCGGTGATCTGTTTTTTCCACTCTGTTTTCAAGATCAATATTTGCCAGGGCATCCAGCTCATTTACAACAATATCGATGTTATCGGTACCGATACCTGAAGAAATACATGTAATCGGCTTCCCTTTATAGGTGCCCGTATGGGTTAGAAATTCACGGTTCTGAACTTCATGTGTAATTTCATCAAAATGCGATGAAACGACTTTTACTCTTCCGGGATCGCCCACTAGTATGATGTCGTCAGCGATTTGTTCCGGTTTCAATTTCAAATGATATATGCTTCCGTCCGGATTCAATATGAGTTCTGATGCTGGAATTTGTTTCATACGGTCTTTTGTTTTACATTTGTTACTAATAGAATATCAAATGTAATAAAAATATATCATGAATCCATCAACTGAATCCATACTTGTTCCGGTAGACTTTTCAGAACAGTCCATGATCGCCCTTGAGCAATCATACAACATTGCACGTCTGGTTGATGCACGCATTATTTTGCTGCATGTGATAACGGGTAAGTTAACGGATCAGAGTGAAAGTACAGGATTCAGCGATGACCTTGACAACATCACCGACAAGCTCAATCAGCTAAGCCGCGATGTTACAGAAGAATCGGGCGTAGAGTGTACCTTCACCATTGAAAAAGGCCGGATTGTTCCTTCCATTCTGGATGTTGCTTTAAGCAGTAAAGCGCAGTTTATTTTCATCGGAACACGAAAAATGACAATCGGCCCGATTACCATGCGTATTATTAAGGAAGCCCCCTGCCCTGTTGTCAGCGTTAAGGGAAAATACCACAGGCGCGGCTGCAAGCGCATTATTTTACCGTTGGATTTGAGCAAAAACACCACGCAGAAGGTTGATATGACTATGAACCTTGCAAAATATTTCAATTCTCAGGTTAATGTTGTGTCGGCAACCAGCCCCAATAAAGAATTTAAATTGACAAAAATCCGGCTTTTGCTGGAACAGGTTCGGGATTATTTTGTTAATCATGATGTGGCGTGCACGACAAAATTGCTTGACATGAGAAATAAACTGGAAGATGTTGCCAACACCTTGCTGGATTACGCTGACGATGTTCAGGGTGATTTGATTGTCATCATGATTCAACAGGAAAATCCGCTTAAAGAAAAAATCATTGGCTCGCTTGCCAGAAAAATCATCATGGGATCCAACATCCCTGTTTTGTGTATTAAACCTAAATTTAATGAAAATCTATAATCAGACATAATTATGAAAAAGAATCCAAGAAATTTATTAATCGGTGCAGGCATAGTGGTTGTCCTGCTTATTATTTTCGGCAATTCAATGTTTAAAATTGTCGATGCCGGCGAACGTGGCATTATTTTCCGTCCCTTCGGAGATGGCCTTGATACTGAACAGGTTTTTGGTGAAGGCTTACATGTGGTAGCCCCCTGGAACAAATTCATCATTTACAATGTAAAAGAACGGTCTGCCGAAGAAACCATGGATGTACTTGATACAAACGGATTGTCCGTTAGTGTTGATGTTACTGTCAGGTATTACCCAACCTACCTTGAATTGCCATTTCTGCACAAAAATTTCGGCGAGGCTTACGAGCAACAGCTTGTTATCCCTGAAATGCGATCTACGGTAAGGCAGGTTATGGGCCGGTATACCGCCGAGGAAATTTACTCCAAAAAACGTGCTGAAGTGGAGGATGCGATCATTAAAGAATCAACTGAAAAGTTAAATGAAAATTACATTACCACCAAGGCTGTGCTCATACGTTCTATTAATCTGCCTAAAGATATCAAACAGGCGATTGAAATGAAACTCACAAAAGAGCAGGAATCTCTTGCATACGAGTTTAAACTTAAGAAAGAAGAAAAAGAAGCCGAGCGCAAACGCATACAGGCTGAAGGTGAAGCCAGAGCCAATAACATTATCAATGCGAGTCTCACACCGGAACTGTTGCGCATGCGTGGTATTGAAACTACCCTGGAGCTGTCAAAAAGCGATAACGCCAAAACCGTTATTATCGGAGGTGGCGAAGATGGCCTGCCGCTGATACTCAACAACTAAAAAATCCCAACCTCATACAGAAAGCTGCCCGATGTTTTGGGCGGCTTTTTTTTGTCAGTTTGTAATTTACCGTAAATCGTGTATTTTTGAAAAAAAACGTTATGAAAACCTACAGACTTATTACTTTTTCAGCCATCTTAATGGCCTTTATTGCCTGCAATCAGAATTCAGATAACTCAGGCGGTGAAAATCAAAAGGAAAACACAGAACATGACACTCAGGATGAGGCAAACGTAACTGATGATCAGAAACCTGAAACAACATCCGATGAGGAAGCCACGGAGAAAACCGAACCCATAAAAACAGCCGCGGCAGATCGTACCGATTACAAATTATCAGAGTTGAAAAACGGAGCGAAAATTGACGGCATGCCGGTTTCGGGGTATTTTTATGAACCCGGAGATGAGTACTACTTTGACCTCACCGGTGAACGGATACTGAAAGGTAAGCTGCAAAAAGACCCCATGAGTGAAATGCCGTCCATAATGGTGGAAAACAAAGAGCTCAGCCAAATCAATCTAACCGTAAATGGTCAAAAGCTACCCATTTTCAAGTACATACAAATTTCAAATAAAAATGTACTGAAAGAAGCCATGGACGATGAGATGCTCAATCGCTATAACGAGGGAGAAAAGATATCTGTAAAAATCAAAGTTAACAACTTTACTCAGGGAGGTAAGATTGATGGCTTTGGAGGGATGAATACAACATTTGTTTCTTTTGAATAATCGTCTCTCTCTAACGAAAATTAACCGGCCGGCAGCCGGTTTTTTTTTTGATTGGTCCCGGCGAATACTGCTGTGTTTTATCTGACATCTTTTATCATCCATTGTGTAAGTGCATTAAATATTGGACAATTTTATCTATCTTTGGGTAAACCAAAACCAAAACCTATGCTTAAAAAAATTCTATTCATTGTCGTTCTTGCATGTGGAGTATCCTTTGCATCCCAGGCGCAGGTAACCAAAACTGAAGTCCAGAAGCTCATGACTGAATTGGGAACAAGCCCTGAGCAGATTGAAAATGTCACCATATTTAACACCATGAAGTTTTTTAACGATGGTACCAACACACGAAGCTTCGAGGAATACAGTGAGACAAACGGTGAGTACAAAAATCAGCTAGCTGTTTACGACACCGGCCTTGGCATTCAGACAACGAAAAACGGCGAAGTAAATACCAGGTATTTCTACCCGTACACATCAATCAGCTATATACAGATAACAAAAACCGGGATGTGGATATACCTGAAGAATTAATGCATCCAATGAAAATAATGAGTCATCAAAAAGCAGAGCCTGACGTGAGTCAGGCTCTTTTTTGTGGAACAAAGCAAACAAGAAACTATGCGTAATTATTTCCTGATTAGCTTAACACTTTTATTAAAGCTTTCAGATGTAAGGTGAATCATATATACCCCCGGAGACAGGTGGCTTAAATCAAATTTGTATGCACCCATATGGTCTTTTGTTTCAATCTGACGCATGAACACGATTTGCCCCAAACCATCATAAATTTCCACTAAAACCATTTCATTCATCCCTTCCATAGCCACATACACATAATCACTAAAAGGATTGGGATACAGGCTAAAATGCTTGTGTTCAGCAGTCCTGTTTGTCATGACAATGTCAGAGTACTCATAACTACCATCAAAATCAACCTGCTTAAGACGATAATACTGTGGCTGGTTACGAATATCTGTATTGATAAACTCATACATCATTTTGGTATTGGAATTACCGGCGCCATTACGCTTACCGATTTCCCTGAAACGTGTCATATCGGAAGATGATTCAACAATAAAGTAATCGTTGTTTTTTTCACTGGCCGTTGTCCACCTGATGACATCAACATCATTTTCAGCATAAGCCTGAAGGTCAACCAATTCAACCGGTAAAACATCCACATTGTCCTTAGGCCCGGTTCCTATTCCCCAGGTACCCCCTGAGAAGCCGGTAATGTCATCAAGTTCAACATAATTCACACCATTTGCTGTTGTGAGGTTATCACCTACCACTGTCAGCGAGTATGCACCTGTAATCTGAGATGCTGTGGTCATAGCCGGCAGATCCAGACTGTTACCATCAATGGTTTTAAACCAGCGGGCATCTCGTATGTAATCATGCATGTATGCCAGGGGATTTTCTCCGGTACTGTTGGTCCCATTGATGTAATCATTCACAACATTGTTAAGGATGGTTTTTTCAGATTGCGGGTAATAAAACCGGACTTTCACCGGAACTGTGAGACTACCGGCAACGTCATTGTAATCCGGTCCGCTGGCATTGACACTCCAGCTGCGTCGCAAGGTGAATGATGAATAATCGGAATCGAAATCACTGCTCAGATAATTTGCCGAGCTGTTAGTCACATCAATTTCTACCGTAGCATCAAAGTCGTTTGTATTTTTGTAAATGGAAAAGACAAAATCATGTGGATTGGCTTCGGTTGAGTAATGTGTCCAGCCATCCACCTCACAAAATGCTGTTGCTTCGGCACTTGTTCCGTCTGCTACGTATACAAAGTTGTTATCAAGCACCGTCACTTCGCGAGGTCCCAGAAGGGATGCACAGGTAGCCTCTGCCAGGGTATTAAAATCAGCAAACAACATTCCATCTGTAAGATCTGAAATGAGGTCAGCATCGTTTGTACTGAGTGCATAAACCTCATATACACCTGATGCGGAGTAATCCACTTCGCCAAAGCTGCCGGTACTGTTGTAGTCAAGGATGGTTCCATCTGCGGTACTTACCAAAATGTACCGAAGGTTGTAGCCAGCGTTCTGATTGTAATTTTCAACAGCAACTTCAATGGGGTTTCCAAAGCAGATATCGTCGGGATCGCAAACGTTCACCGCTCTGTTAAGGTAAGCTTTGCTCATTTCGAAGCAATTTTCACTGGCCTGATCGTAAGCATCCAGATTTGACCATGACTCTCCTATGGCAAGTTCAGCAGGCTGAGCTCCCTCATAATTTACGGCGTAAAGGAAATACGTGCCGACATCCTGGCTGCCAAAGTTTCCATCCGCAGTTATGGAAAGAATGTTTCCGGGCGTTCCAGAGTTGTCTTCTACCAGAATGTATTGCTGCGTGTATCCTGACAGGCTGGTGTATCCGGTTGTCTGAACAGCCACCGTACCAAAAAAGTCGCACTGCGCCTGCAGACTGGCACCGGAGCCAATCAGCATCAAAATCAGGATAATATGTATTTTAACTTCTTTCATAATATCAGATTTTGATGATTAATACTGCCATGTTCCCGGATCAGCATTGCATATATCCACACAATCCACAGAGATTTCAAACTGTCCTTCGGCGGTGCCATCACCATCCACATAGATGTAATAATCGGTTCCGTTAGCGGACGCAAAGGTATAGGTAGATGTTGTGCCCGTACCACTGTCGTCATCACCGCCGACACAAACCAGCGAGCCGCAGCTTCCGCTGAAGATGTTGATTTGTGTGTCGAAGTTGGTTTCGGAATTATCCGTTGAGATGGTCACCTCCTGTCCGGTTCCTGTGAATTGATACCACACACCTTTTCCGGTGGTTCCGCCACCACTGCAGGCAGTCGGAGCATCAGTACCGGTTGCCAGAATATTGCTTGCTGTATCTGCATCGCCACAGGTAAGCGTCATGGCATTCGCACATTCGTCGTTATCTGGCGTAATAACCACACCTGCTACCGGCTCAAAATAGTAATCACAAAGATCATTGGCATATCCATCGATACGAATGTAATACGTTTCACCGATTGTTAGCCCTGAGAAATTCCAGGTTGCAGTTGTCAACTCACCGGTAGGATTAACACAACTACCACTGATATTTGTCAAACCACCACAGCTTCCACTGAAAACAGCCAACTGAATGCCGTCATCGTTGTCACAATCGCCAATGGTATATTCCAATTCAATTTCTGTATCACCTGCAATAAATCGCATCCAGGAATCATTTTCAATGCTTTGCCCACAAACATCCGGGCTGCCAATACTTTCATCATACGAACAGCTCGTACTTCCATTA
This sequence comes from uncultured Bacteroidales bacterium, assembly GCA_964418565.1. Classification (GTDB taxonomy): domain Bacteria; phylum Bacteroidota; class Bacteroidia; order Bacteroidales; family ML635J-15; genus JAQIBY01. The sequence continues at coordinate 11,978 of CAYQMB010000082.1, forward strand.
AATGGTTCAGACAGATCAATTAATGGTGCATCAAGGCATTCGTTTGCGGGGAGTGAGGGAGCATCGGTGCAGATGTCACAGGCAGTGATTGATTCGCTGTTATAACAAGCTGTTCCCCCGGCATGATCAACCACGCTGATTGTCAGGTCTGAGGACAAACCGGTGATTGTGTATACTCCAACACCAACTGCTGTTTCATAAGTTGTAGTTCCGTCAATAATATCAACACTGGCAGCACTACCAAGGCTTGTTACATCAACTTCCAGGTCATATGTACTGTAATCACCAACACAGGTTTTAGAAACAGAAAATGTCGGAGCAGTACCTGAACATGGAAAGTCCACCAATACATTATCAAGGGATGCGTACCAGTTATATTCGCCATAATAGTATGCCCTGATCGTGTATACATGACCATCTGTTAAAGTATGTACAGAGCTGTATGAAGCATCTGCATCTGCCGAATTAACTGTCACCAGGTTTGTTTCAACCGATCCATTTGTTTCATCATACAAATCAATTTGCAAAATACTGGGACTGTCATATTCAAAAGCATAATCAAACGCGATATCTGCATTAATATCTGTACCAAAGGTATTTTCAATTGGGCCAAGCACAAGGGTGTTTTCATTCACAGTGCCACTACTTCCATATTTAACGTTTGCACGCTGATTCGAGCATCCTGCACAAGCTGGGCTAGTGGATGTGCTCACCTCCCATTTTTCAGCACTTGTATTCCCTACACCATCAATTTGATGCGGGTACTCAGATGTATTAGTAGTTATTTCTCCTGTTGCATACGATTCAAAATCCTCTTGATAAAGAATAATGTTTTGAGATATGGCTGTATTTGCAATCATTAGACATGAAGCAATAAAACCAAAGAAAAGTATTTTATGTTTTGTTTTCATCGTTTATCGCTTTAATTGGTTAATGATTTCGTTCACTTCGGATTCACTCACACATTCATTTTGCTCATCACGGGAAAGTTGCCTAAAATCAGCATCATCAATTACATCCTTAATTTGCAGGTCTTTTCGTTTATAGATT
>CAYQMB010000083.1:0-13026 GCA_964418565.1 uncultured Bacteroidales bacterium
AGGTATGCACCAAGTTCGCGGAATGCAGGAACAAGCCAGTCGTCTTCACGCATTTCCTGAGCAACTGCCGCGGATATGGCTTCCTGTCCGTAATTGGGAGGGTAGGTGTATATGCGGCCCTGGCGCTGGTAATTCACCGTCATTAAATCGGCTTCACGTGCAAAAAGCATGTCCTTGTAGGCTTTAATTAATTTGTCTTCGCTGATGTCAGGCATCCATTTTTTTGCAATGATTTTTCCTTCATTGTCCATGACCCTGAACATCTTTTTCTTTAAAGGGTCGTAAGTTTTGAACATATTATTTATGTTTTTTTTGCAACAATAATTTAGAATTTGTTTAAACAACCCCTCAGCTTGCAAATTGTTTAAAAATGAAGTGTTAATATCTGAATATCCGGACAGTTGAAAAAATGCAACAAATAAAAATATATTGTGATGCAACCTTTTCGTAAATTGCAGTCTAATCATTGAATACTGATCAGGAATTATGTGGACGGATGAGGAAATTATAAAAGGGTGTAAACGGGGTAAGCGCAAAGCACAAGAAGCTTTGTATGATGCCTATGCACCGTCGATGCGGGCTGTTTGCCGGCGTTATCTCGGAAGACGCCCCGAAAGTGAAGATGTTCTGCATGATGCCCTGATTAAAGCCCTTGGAAAAATAAACCATTTCAAAGGCAAAGGTTCTTTTGAAGGCTGGTTAAAACGCATCTGCACGACAACCTCTCTCGATTATCTGAAAAAGAGAAAGCGTCTGCTTATGGATTCAGAAACAGCGTCGCTGGAGATACACGAACTCAGTGAAGAAACCGAAGATGAAAAACACGGGTTTATGGCTGATCTTGAAGCGCACGAGATAGGCAAGAATGAGATATTAGCTGCGATGGATGCGTTGCCTGAAGGTTACAGTGCTATCCTGAATATGTATGTGGTGGATGATCTGAAACATAAAGATATTGCAAAACGTCTTGGAATATCTGAAAATACATCCAAATCACAATTATCAAGAGCTCGTAAATTGCTGAAAAAGAACCTGAGTAAACAAATGAAAAAAAAGCATTATGTCCGATAATTATTCACATATTGATAATCTACTCAAAGACCGGTTGGGGCATGATCGCCGTGAAGGGACTCCCGACCAGCGGGCGGCTTTTATGAAAAAGGCTGCATCGCATCGGTTCTGGAATTTCTATCCGGCAGCCTTTAACGTTTATTACCTGGCTTTGATTGTTTTCTTGCTCGGAGGAATTGTGATAATTTCCACTACTGTAGTAAAGGATAAAACTGCCATTTATGACCCCGTAAATACTGTGAGGGATTTACCTGAATTAGCAGAACCACAAGAGGCTTCCTTGCCTTTAGTAATTAACCGGAAAGATGCTGAAAAAAAACGGGATGTTTCCGGAGAGGAATCAGCACCTGTTCATGTAAAGTCTGACAACTTATCCTCTTCGAAAAGTGAACCTGATTCAGAACAGCAAAAAAATATCTTGACAAAAACTGAAGAACTCGATGATGATGCGGATTATGACAGCACAGCAACTAAGGTACAGGGTGAGTTGACAGAGCCTCTGCCAGTTGTATACGATACGGTTGTCCGGGAAACGCGTGTAGAAGTAACGGATACAATGAAAACTGAGGTGAAACATACCATTGAAGTAAAAAACGAAAAGAAAAAACGGCGCAGACGCTGATTTCGTTAAGGATACCAATTGGCAAAGCATTGAGAAAATGCTTTTGCTGCTTTTGTTTTTATCTTAGGGATAATCATTGTATTTTGGGCAGGAAAATTGGTTATGGAATGAAATGAAATCCCGCATTTGTCATATCACCGCTGCTCTGTCTGCTGCAATTGTTCTTTTTTGCGTGCAAGGTTCTCACGCCCAGGAAACTCCGGATACAATAAGAATTGAAGTTGAAAAAACAGTGTACGATACTCTGCAGGTTGTTGATACCAGTATTATTTATGATACGGTGTTCGTTGAGCAGAGTGGGCCGTATAAATCCATCGGCCTCGGCGGCGGTGTAAATTACCCGGTTTTGCGTTTTCCATCAGAAATGGATGTGTATTTTGTGGATAAAAACAAAAGCTCGATTGCTCATAAACCCGGATATTCAGTAGGCGTAGATTTGCGACTTGATTGGCAGCAATGGTCGGCCGAAACCGGCTTGTTTTATTCCCGGCTAAAAAGCGATTTTGTTCAGACTGAGCAATTTTGGGTGCAGGATACGAATTATCATTACATGGCAGACAGTACACAGGTATGGAATGCAGATACCGTTGATGTGTATTACCAGGAATCCGGTGGAGATACCATTGCCATATACGTAACGGACTCCAGCCAGTATTGGGAGTCTGACAGTACCCTGATAACAGATATTGACAGCACTCAAACCGACAGTCTTTATTTGCATTCAAATCAGTATCAGAGCCTGGATTTACCACTGATTTTATCCTGGCCTTTTCTTATACGTGATAATCACTTTTTTTCAATAAAAGCCGGATTTATTGGCAGTCTGATTCTGAAACAGGATGCAATTTACATCACAGAAACTGGTCGTACCCTGTTCCAGTCCGACATGCGATTTACAGGATCGGCTGTGCTGGGTTTAAGCTGGGAACATTATGTAGGCGAGTATTTCGGTGTTGAACTCAGCGCAACCTACCGGTACCATCTGCTTAATGAATTTTCACGCTTGCCGGATGGTTTACGTCTCCGGGCAGGCTTACGGTACTATTTCTAAACAATCTGATTGTTTCTTGCACGCTCCAGATCCAGTCCGGTTGGTTCCTGGAATACTTTTAGGTTAAATTTATGCAGAACTGACATGGCATGATCAAGCAGACGTGCCTGCACCTGCTCATATTCTACCCAGGATTGAATTTTACTGAATGTATACATTTGAACCGGAATGCCTTTGCTTGTGGGGTCATTGTATCTAACCATACAGATCATTTCATCATAAATATCCGTGGCTTTTCTCATATAGTACAGCAAGTGCTTACGATATATGGCAGAATTGGTTAAAGGTTCATTGTTTTCACGCAGTTCTTTTATGATTTTATCACCGCTTTCAATGGTTTCTTCAATTTTTTTGATTTCATCTTCGGTACAGTAATGTATGGAGTTAATATCCAGGTTTATGGATTTGGAAATACGACGACCGCCGGACTCCTCCATACCCCGCCAATTGTTGAATGATTCTGAAATCAAAGCATAGGTCGGAATGGTGGCAATGGTTTTGTCCCAGTTTTGAACTTTTACGGTATTTAGTGTGATCTCTGTTACCGGCCCATCCGCATTTCGCTGTGGCATGGAAATCCAATCGCCTAGCCGTACCATATCATTTGCAGAGAGCTGAACACCGGCAACAAGACCCAGAATGCTGTCTCTGAAGACCAATATAAGCACTGCTGCCAAAGCCCCAATGCCGGTAATGATCTTTCCCACCTCTATATTGAAAATAACCGAGATGATCCCAAATCCCAACAAAGCAAAAGCAATGATTTTAAGCACCTGAACGTAGCTTTTAATGCTTGTTCCCCGCTCTTTTCCAGTAGTTCTATCGTATATTTCATTTACACCGTTTAAAAAGGCGTTAATTACCATGATGCTTATAATGATCATGAATATTTGTGCGCCTTTTTCAATGATGGTTGTAAGTACTTCTACATTGGGAAATGCATAGTCAATTGTATAGTACACCACAATGGCAGGAGCAAAGTGGGCAATGCGACTGAAAAGCTTCTTTTCTAGAAGAATATCGTCCCATAAGGTTTTGGTTCTGCGGATAACTCGTTGCAAAAGGCCTAACAAAATGCGTTTAGTGAGAAAGTCTGCCAACCAGCCAAGCATGGTAATCAGCACCAAAATAATCATCACGGCAATGACCTCGGCAATTTCGAAATTCAGCCCCAGATCCATCAACAACTTTTCAATGGTAACTCCCAGATTCTCCTTCATATTCGAATTTTTTATATATTTATCCGAAAGATAACAAATAAAATGAAACGATATTTTCTTCTTACTTTCTTCTTATTTATCCTCTGTGTGCCACTGAAATCGCGTGATTTTCAATACAGTGATTTTTTTACAAACAAGCAATTGCGTATTGATTTATACCATGGAGGTACTGTGGATTCGGAGTTTTTTAGCCTGAAATCATTCAAACAGGAGCCGGTATATGCCGGTCCAAAGAAAACCATATCACCGGTTTTGCACGGCTCTTATATCATAAAAGCAAAAACCAGAGATGGTAAATTGATTTTTGCAAAAGCCTATAATACACTTTTTGAAGAATGGCAGGATTCAGATCTTGTTGACAATGGTCTGCGTGTATTCCGTGAAAGTCGGTTTATGCCTTTTCCCAGAGTTCCCGTTATAATTGAAATTTTTGGCAGACGTGACGACCTGAGCCTTTTTTCCATCTGGAAAACCGAATTTGATCCATTATCCACATGGTACAAAACCGAGCTACCATCGAAACCAAGCTTTGAATTAAGTCGTCCCGAGAATGTTGCTCAACAGCTTGATGTAGCCATCATCGCTGACGGTTACACTGTGAAAGAAATGGATAAATTCAGAGAGGATGCTGAAGCGTTTAGTGATTATTTCCTGAAAACTGAGCCCTTTGACCAATTCCGTGAACAGATTGCGTTCCATTTGGTATTTGCCGAATCTGAAGAAAGCGGATGCGATTTGCCCGGAGATAATATCTGGAAAAACACCGCTGCTGATTCCCGCTTTTATACCCTGCGCAGCGAGAGATACCTCACCACGCTGGCTTACCATAAAATGATGGACCTGGTAGCACTCGTTCCTCACGATCAGGTGATTTTGCTGGTGAATTCCAACAAATACGGAGGCGGAGGCATCTTTAACCATTTTTCGGTTGTTAGTTCAGGGCATTTTTTGTCAAAAGTGGTTTGTACACACGAGTTTGGTCATGCTTTTGGCGGTCTTGCCGATGAGTACTGGACATCCTCAACCGCTTATGTGAGACATCCCGATATTCATCATGAAGTACTTGAACCCAATATTACAAGCCTGGTGGTTTTTGAGTCAAAATGGCAAACTATGGTGCCGGATACTGTGCCGGTTCCGACTCCGGACACAGAAGAATATAATGATGTTGTCGGCGCCTTTGAGGGCGGGCGGTATCTTGAAAAAGGTATCTACCGACCTTACCGCAATTGCAGGATGAAAAGCAATACAGCCGATTTTTGCCCCGTGTGTCAACAGGTATTATCCGAATTGATCCGGTATTACAGCTCAGAATCCAGGTAGTATGACAACAATCGCGTGAATGCTAGCTGAATTTCAGGTGCTTAACAGAGCGTCCCTGATTAATAAGCTCTTTTAGTGAATCGATACCAATTTGCAGATGGTCGTTTACGTATTTTTCTGTAACCGATTTGTCGCTGCTATCTGTCTTTATACCTGTGGATATCATGGGTTGATCTGACACCAGCAGCAGGGCGCCGGAAGGAATGCCATTGGCAAAACCGGTGATGAAAATGGTTGCGGTTTCCATATCAACAGCCATTGCTCTGGTCTTCCGAAGGTACTTTTTAAAACGACCGTCGTATTCCCATACACGACGGTTAGTCGTCTGCACAGTTCCTGTCCAGTAATCCCGTTTGTGGTCGCGTATGGTGGAACTAACCGCACGCTGCAGACTAAATGCCGGCAGAGCAGGAACTTCCGGTGGCAGGTAATCATCTGAGGTACCATCGCCACGGATGGCTGCAATGGGCAAAATTAAATCACCAAGCTGATTTTTCTTTTTCAGTCCGCCGCATTTTCCCAGAAACAAAACAGCCTGGGGGTGTATGGCTGACAGCAAATCCATAATGGTGGCAGCATTGGGGCTGCCCATACCAAAATTTATGATGGTGATACCATTTGCTGTTGCATTGGGCATGTTGGCATCCAGGCCGCGGACAGGCACATCAAACCACTCAGCAAACAAATCCACGTAATGCTGAAAATTGGTGAGAAGAATATGGTCTCCGAATTTATCAAGTGCCATCCCTGTATAGCGTGGCAACCAGTTATAAACAATTTCCTGTTTTGTTTTCATCGGTTTAATTTTTTTACATTTGTGCAAAGGTAATAAATGCAGCGACTCAATCTGCCATATTATGCATTCCGGATGGAAAATCGTGAGGGTAAACCCATGATTTTTGACGAAATCCGGAAAAAATTTCTGCTTTGTACGCCGGAAGAATGGGTCAGACAAAACCTTGTGCGTTTTCTTGTCGAAGAGAAACAAATACCCGCTGGTATGATTGCCCTGGAAAAACAAATCCGTGTGCATGGTTTACAAAGGCGCTATGATGCAATGGTGCATGATCGCAACGGTAAGCCATTGATGCTGGTTGAATGCAAAGCTCCGGAAGTTAAAATTACTCAGAACGTATTCCAGCAAATAGCGGAGTACAACATCAGTTTTGGAGTGCCGTATCTTTTTGTCAGCAACGGATTAAAGCACTATGTCTGCCATGTTGATACCAACCTGCGTAAAATTCAGTTTTTAAAAGAATTGCCTCTTTATTCTGAATTAAGCTAAAATCAGGTTAATCCCATCTTAAAATTAAAATTGGAGGAGGGTTGTATCTGTTCGGATTGATTAATGCGCTTTTGTATGGTATTTAAGCGGTTTGATGACGGTTTTGTAAAACTTAAATCAATCAGAAAACGGGAAAATCCTTTTTTGCTCAGTTTGCTGCGATATTGTGTCAGACTTACCGGATGCTCTGGGATAATGTATGTCAGGCCATCCTTTTTTTTATGCAAAAATGTTTCGCCGCTACGTTCGGAAAACCAGTCTCCTGTTTTTACAGGCATGCGTGAAAAAAACAGATGCGGGTGATAATAGATGGGAATTATACCATCTCTGTCATTGCCTTTCTCCAGGTTTAAAAAATCGTTTTCCTGAGGACGTATCCATGTGCCAACTCCCTGATTACGCAATTCCATGATGGACGTATCGTTCAGTGTGTACAGATTTTCACAGGCAATAAGCTTGCTTTTGGGGTGACATAAAAGCCTCTGGGATAAATGGTTGATACCAATTGCCTGAAGTCCGGATTTAAAGGCTGACTGGCACAGGTCACGGTAGTACTCAAGATGGTTTTCGGGAATAAATTTTGGCAACTCGGGTACAATTTTGTGTTTGAATTTCTGCACCAGTGGTGATTGAAAATCAAATTGTTCCCAATCCTTTTTGCTAAGGTTTACAAATAAATATTCCACTTCCCTCAAATCAGTTTTGGGTAGCCAGGCAAGCTGGTCGATGCGAACGGAAATGCGCGGTTTTCCCTTTCGCTTTGCTGTGTTTTGAAGCTTTAAGCCGGCCAGGATTTTTTGCTTTTTATGCTGTGGAATCCGTGTCTGCAGGCCCGGAAGGTCGCCTGAAAGCCGTGAGGAAAAGCTTTTTCCCGGAATATCAGACAGGTATACTTCATCACCGATCTGAGCTGGCTGTGGCGGGTTTTTCACATGGCAGACCCTGTCCCTGAATTCAATTTCCCTGATTTTAAAGGTGGTATGTTCGCTTTTCGAAGGCGTAAATACACGTATCCGGCTATTGGCAGGTAATTTATCCTTGCATCTAAAACTAAAACCGCTGGAATCACTGCTGATAACCTTGCCAAGAAATTTACCGGTAACCGGGGCTTTTGCAAGTGAACTGCTGACATTCCCTGCCATAAAATACCCGGTTTTTTCCCTGCCCAGGTCGGATTCGAGGGCTTCTTTTGCTTCGGCAATTCTGCTGTGGTCATCCAGAGCCATTCGGTACGCTTTTCCAACGCGGTACACATATTCTGCCGGTTTCATGCGGCCTTCAATTTTTAAAGAACTGATGCCCATGCGTTCGAACTCAGGGATAAACTCAATAAGCTGGTTGTCTTTGAGGGAAAAGAGAAAACCATTTGATTTGCCATGATAAATACGCCTGCAGGGTTGTTTGCACTGTCCGCGGTTGGCGCTCATCCCTCCAAGGTATGAACTGAATAAACACATGCCTGAAAAACTGTAACAGAGGGATCCGTGAACAAAAACCTCTGTTTCAGAGCCGTTTTTTTGCATGATGCTGCGTAATTCCTCCAGCGTAAGCTCCCTTGCCATAATTACCCGCTCAATACCGCATTGCATTGCGTGCAAGCTACCAATGCTGTTGTGATTAGCCATCTGTGTGGATGCATGCAGAGGCAAGGATGGAAAATACCGTTTTACAAGATGATATACTCCCCAGTCCTGAATGATCAGAGCATCCGGTTTGATCTGCTCAAGCTGATGAAGTGTGTCCAGAAGTTCATCCGTTTCGTCATTGCGGACAAGGGTGTTGAGTGTCAGATATACACTTGTATTGTATTCATGAGCAATTTCAACCAGTCGCTTAAGTTGTGCTGGCAAAAAATTTCCGGCTCTCTCGCGGGCATTGAATTGCTTAGCTCCGAGATACACCGCATCGGCACCAGCCTCAAGAGCAGCATAAAATGACTCTGTGTTGCCTGAAGGCAGCAACAGTTCCGGTTTTTGTTTGGCTTGCCTTGTCATAGATGGCAAAAGTACAAAAAAAGTGAGACCCGGCACGGCGACGGCTATTTGCGTTTGTTCAAAACGGTGAATTTGTGCACCGCTTTATGTCCGTGTTCATCTGTGAGAATGAGCATGTGCTCTCCGGGGTCAGGGCTGAAACTGAGCTGATGTCTGCCTGTGGTTTTACCGCAATATTTGTCGTCTACCGACCAGAAAACAGTGGCATCCTGATTCTGATGAGCAGCTTTGAAAACAACACGTTGCTGCTTGCCATCAAGCTCAGTAGGAACATATATTTCAGCTCCGTAATTTGGGTAAATGATTTGCATGTTGCTACCATCCTGCTGAAAAGCTTTGCAATTGGGATGCCACTCAGGCTTTCCGGAATAATCGGGATGATGCTGTCGGTAGTACCATTCCATGGCCGGAGGCAGAATGTAAACGGCATTGCTAATCATCTTATCCACGGCATAGCAGGATGCATTCACCCGGTATGTGCCGCTTGAGTCGAAATGCATCAGCTGATGATAGGGGCATTGTTCAAAATGATAGGCTGCTTTGGGAATCCACAGGCTGTCAGGTTGTGGACAATGTGAACTTGCCAGATACCCGCTTTTGGAACAGACCGGCATTTTTACCATAGCATCGTAAGGTTTTCTGAACCAGTGCTGATAAGCCGGCAACATATCGAAAATATCAAAAAGTACAGGGGCTGCGGTTTTTAAGCCCAGCAGGCCGGGACGACCCTCGCCATCGGCGTTTCCGACCCACACACATACCGTAAAATCAGGTGTAACTCCAACAGCCCAGGCATCCCTGAAACCATAGCTGGTGCCGGTTTTCCATGCTATTGCCTGTTCGGAGTTAAAGTATCGCCAATTGCCTTTGCCATCCGGACGCTTGACATTTTTCATGGCTTCAAATGCATGCCATATACCGGCAGCATCCATACGGGCAGATGACTGATTTGAAGGCAGGTTAGTTGCGTAAGCTTCCTCCAGGTATAGTAAAGGATGTATGCTTTTCCTGCGGTACATGGCATTGTCTTCCTGGAAATCCAACAGGCGTCGCCCCATTGAAGCGTATGCAGCACACAGCTCATCCGGTCGCACTTCTGCACTGCCTAATATCAGCGATAAACCATAATTGTCTGCGCTCCGGTTAATGGTAGAGAAGCCCATGTGTTGGAGATCGTCAATGAAAACTGCAATACCGTGCTTTTTCAACAGGTGTACAGCCGGCACATTCAGTGAGCGTGCAATGCAGCGGGCTGCCGGTACGGCCCCATCGTGTTGGAGGTTGAAATTTTCAGGAGCATATGACCCGAAATGAACCGGGTAATCCGGCACAAGGCTACCGGGCATGATTTCACCCCTGCTCAGCATGTGAGCGTATAAGAGCGGCTTTAACACGCTGCCGGAACTTCTCCGGGACGATGGTATATCAACATAACTGTTTTCGCCCTCATTGGTGTATAAACCTGTATTGCCGACATAAGCTCTGACCTTTCCGGTTTTTGTTTCAGCAATAACAGCACAGGCATTGTTGATGCCGTTTTTACGGAACTGGAGGGCGTGACGCTGCATTATGTTCATACATTCCTCCTGATATTTACCATGGATGGAGGCGTGAAAGAGTGTTTGAGTAGGGTGCTGTTTTTTTAGTTTATGTAAAAGATGAATGCTTTTGTTGGGAAACGGCCTGAGCATGGAAGGAATTTCCTCATCCATCGCCAACTGCCAGGTGGATTTGTTTATTTTACCGGCCTGGTAAAGCCTTGACAGCAGGCGGTTACGCTTAGCCTTTAGCATTTCCCGGTTTCTGTTCATGTGTATGGATGCGGGTGCATTCGGTAATACGGCAAGCAAAGCGGATTCTGCCCAGGTTAAATTATACGGGCTACGGCCGAAGTAGCGCCATGATGCAGCTTTGATTCCAACGATATTGCCTCCATATGGTGCATGTGACGCATACAGATTGAGAATGTCCTCTTTGCTATGCCTGATTTCCAGCTTTAGAGCCAGAATACTTTCCAGCAGTTTTTGCAGTATACTGCGGCTGTCAGCTTGCCGGGACATGCGCATGACCTGCATGCTGATTGTGCTGCCTCCGCTAACCACTTTTCCGGCATGGATGTTTTGCATTCCCGCCCGAATCAGGGCCACAGGGTCAACGCCCATGTGGTAATGAAAACGTTTATCTTCAAACTCCAGCAGGCAGGTTTTGTATTTTTGCGGTATGGAATCGCTTTGGTCCGGTGGCAAGCGCCATTGACCGTCAGCAGCAACCTGAGCTGCAAGTATATTGTTATCGGAATCATAAAGCACTGCAGACCACTGATTGTTGAAAAGCTTCATGGGAATGAGCAGCCACACAATGACAACAGCCATCGTGACAAAAAAACAGGTTAAGGCAATATGCCGGGCTTTCGGTTTCACGGGATGTAAAGGTAAGAAAATGCCCTAAAAAAACGTAAGCTTTAATGGTTGCAGGTGTGGCGGAGTCCGGATTATCCTGGCAGATTGCAGCGCATGCTTATGCGGTTGCAGACAGAGCGACCGGATCAGGCGGAACTCCTGATTTTTTCAGGGTGTAGCCGGAAGCTCCTGTGTGCATCCTTTGCAAAAGCAGGGCTGCAGGCTGGCAGATAGCAGGCGAAGCCACCATGACATTCCTATGATTTTGACAACACTTTCCCTGCCCTAAAAAAAACTCATAAAACATGCCTTTAAAGAAAAGCAGAACGTATAAAGTTGCTATCTTTGGGCTGATATGGAAAAACCAAAACTCACAAAACGAGAATGGGCTATGATAATTGTGGCGGTGGTGCTTCTGATTTTGATTGCATTGTCCTGGGAGCGTGTGAGTAGCCGGATTTCCGATGTGTGGAATATTTATACTGAAACAGGGAACTGATTATGAAGCGTAACGATTTTTTGGTGATTCTCGGGGTTGTTGTGGTGTTTTTACCGTTTTTTATTTCCGATGCGGTATATGATTTTTACATTGAGTTTAACAAAGCCCACGGCTTGCTGATGAGCTTTATAAAATTTGCACTGCTGGCCACGTTTGGCGAGTGTCTGGGTTTGCGCATCAAAAAAGGGGTGTATTATGAAAAAGGGTTTGGTCTGATTCCCCGTGCCATTGTCTGGGGATTTATCGGTGTTGTGATAAAAATTGCCTTCATTATTTTTACCCATGGAACCCTTGCATTTCTGTCATATGTGGGGTTGGATGATGTTGCACTTACCTATGCTGGTACATTCAGCGGGGAAAAACTGCTGATCGCCTTTAGCATTTCGGCATTTATGAACCTGATATTTGCTCCCGTGTTTATGACATTTCATAAAATTACGGATACACATATTATGGAAAACGGCGGAACACTGCAGGGATTTTTCACACCGATTAATTTTCATAAAATCTTTACTGAACTCAACTGGGGTATACAGTGGAGTTTTGTGTTTAAGAAAACCATTCCTTTTTTCTGGATTCCGGCCCATACCATCACCTTTTTATTGCCCTCTGAATGGCAGGTGTTGTTTGCCGCGATACTGGGTATCGTGCTTGGTGTGTTGTTGTCGGTAGCCAGTATCATGGGACAAAAAGCATAGCATATGAGGATAATTGCAGACAGCGGATCAACAAAAACAAATTGGTACATACTTACCGATGAGGGAGAGGTTGAGCAGTTTGAAACCAAGGGCCTGAATCCATACATTGTACGTACCGGTACCGTGTATAAGGAAATCAAAAGCAATTTTCCGAAGAAAAAATTTTCACCCTTGTTGGTCAAAGAATTGTATTTTTACGGATCGGGTTGTTCCGGTTCAGTGCAGAAAAATCTCATTTTTGCCGGGTTGGAGCGTTATTTTCCGGCTACGATTATACATGTATTCCATGATTTGCTGGGAGCTGCTCGTTCATTGTGGGGAAAGGAGCATGGCCTTGTTGCGATATTGGGTACTGGCTCCAGCACATCGCTGTATGATGGGAAAAATGTAAGTGAACAAGTACCTTCACTGGGTTATATCCTTGGCGATGAGGGTAGTGGTGCGTATTTGGGCAAGCGGTTGCTGAAAAATTACCTTGAAAATGAATTGCCGGTACCCCTGGCAAAGAAATTTCACAAAACCTACAAACTTGATCTGAGCGGTTTTCTCGAACATGTTTACAAAGATGAGTATCCCAACCGCTTTCTGGGGCAAATGACCTACTTTATAAAAGACAATCTGGATCATCCATACATGCTGCAATTGGTAGAAGAAGCTTTTGATGCCTTTTTTGAGCATCAAATACTGAAATATCAGCACTTTTTGCATTACAAACTGAGGTGTACCGGTTCGGTTGCATGGCAATTTCAGGATATCCTGCAGGCCTCTGCTGAAAAAGCAGGCATTGATATCGATAACATCGTATCCGACCCCATGCCTGGATTGATTGAATACCACAATATGTTTTTGGAGGTTTAAAAAAAT
>CAYQMB010000084.1:0-12891 GCA_964418565.1 uncultured Bacteroidales bacterium
AAATTAATAAAGAATATATAAAACTAAAAAGTAAAAACGATGAATTTCAATCAACCTACGAATACGATGCTTCATCATGGCGGGTTTTTCTGCAACCTTCGCTTGGCTTTGTCAGTGACAACTTTGAGGTGGCTTTCAGTACCCGTTTTATGGGAGTAAGTTTTTTCGATATTGCATACCGCAACTATACAGAAGAAGATTTAATATATGAGGATCTCAATGATCTGGGGACAACCATGTATCCATTCATCGAACCGGCAGTAACCATTAGAGCAGGACATAAATCCGTAAAATTTCACATTCAGCTAATCTATTCTAAAAAATTAACTGAACGCAGCCTGAGTTATATGCCGGTTAACCTGAATATTGGTATTAATCTGCGGATTTCAGATCTCTTTAACAAGGTAGGTGAGCCAACACTTGAAACATACGATTAAACCTGTCGTAAATCCCTGCCATAATAAAACAAGACGTTCACCTGGAGCAATAAAAAGAGGAATCCCGACGGATCCCTCATGCAAAAATGTATTTCAGCCCAAACCATAGATTTTGGATCGGATGGATGGCTCTTTGATTAGAACGGCCAGAAGCGATTATCCTGCCAAACCCGCTCTTTCAGGTCTTCATCAAGATCATGCAGAATTTTATGGTGAGTTTTCTCCCAGTCTGCAAGCCACTGAAATAATTTTTTTTCGTTGGGATCGGACGTTTGTTCAGCCTGTTTTGAGTATACTTCTATGGCTTTGGTTTCCATATCAATGGCTGCTGATATAGCCGATGCCTCATAACTAGCCGCCTCGATGGAATTTTTCATATCTTCAGTAAGCACCATATTGGTGATGCTGTCCTTATCCTCATCAGGCAAATCTTCATCCTCAAACTTACCAGACTTCTGATAAGATTTGTATTGTGACGCCAGATATGCTTCATGCATTTTTTCCTCCTCTGTCATCACCTCAAATATTTTTTGGACATTCGGATTTGTGGTTTG
This sequence comes from uncultured Bacteroidales bacterium, assembly GCA_964418565.1. Classification (GTDB taxonomy): domain Bacteria; phylum Bacteroidota; class Bacteroidia; order Bacteroidales; family ML635J-15; genus JAQIBY01. The sequence continues at coordinate 992 of CAYQMB010000084.1, forward strand.
TTTTGCAACCGTTTCATAAAAAACCTGGCCTCTGCGTTCCAGAAGAATTGCCTGTTTAAGAATGTCGAGTGTGTTATTCATAAATCTGTAGTATTGGTTCAGATTTACAACAAGCTAATCAGGATTTTGTTTTTTCAATTATCCTCACGGGTTCTGGTTTCATTACCAAGCAATTATGCATGCAACACGGCATTAACCCCATATCAAGCGGTCTTGAAATGGAACGATTAATACGCATTTACCATGAAATTTTAATGCCCCTTACTTCGGCATATTCCAATCGGCATATTTGAAATCACATCCCTGGTAAGACGGATCAATTTTCACATAGGTGGATTTCAATTGCCGTGTGATCCAGTCGTTGATGATTTTCTGTTTCTTTTTCTCAAGAGCTTCTTCCTGATAGCGCTGATAATCATCCTTCAGATTTGCTTTATGCTGAGGCACTTTCTTCTGCAGTTTGAAAAATTTCAGCACAGGTTTTCCACGTTCATCGCGGGTTTTTATCACTTTAGAAAGTTCTCCCGCCTCCAGATTTTCAATAACATCTCTGGCAAGAGGATCCAGTTCATTGGCAGCAAATGTCGTTTTTCCGGTTTGCATGTTCATCATGGTACCACCACTGCTGGCGGTATTTTCATCTTCCGAATATTTTTCAGCAGCGCTCTCGAAACTGATGCTGTCAGAAATTATCTTTGCCCGGATATCCTGGAGTAGTTCTCGTGTTTCCTGTTGTTCTTCAACGCCAGTTCTGGGGGTTACCAGTATGTGTCTGACATTCACAAGGTTTCCTTTTTTCTCAATCAATTTCAGGATATGAAAACCAAACTCAGTTTCGATAATGCGGGAAACGGTATCATCAGGTTCCATGGCAAAAGCTGTAGAAGCAAATTCAGGAACCAGATCGGTACGGCTTACAAAACCAAGCTCCCCTCCTTTTGCAGCTGATCCGGGATCATCTGAATACAGCACTGCCAGGGTGGAAAAACTTTCCCCATTAAGAATACGTTCACGCATCTCGCTGATCTTTTTTCTGCAGCGTTGCTTTTCCTCCTCCGAAACCTTTGGATAAATCACAATTTGTTTCAGGGTATAACTTGTCGGGATAACAGGCAAACTGTCTTCAGATATATTATTAAAATATTCACGTACTTCAGCAGGTGTCATGCTGACATCGCTCGTGATCTGCTGTTGCATACGCTGGGTGAGCATTTGCTCTTTAATCATATCCCTGAAATCAGCTTTAATTTCGGGTATGCTTTTCTGGTAATATTCTTCGAGTTTTTGTTCAGAACCCAGGCGGCGAATAAACACACCCAGACGGCGATTAAGTTCATTATCAACCTCAGCAGAAGTAACCTCTATACTATCTTGTTTGGCCTGTTTAAGCAGCAGCTTTTGGAAAAGCATTTCTTCCAGTAACTCGCAATTTATATCGCCTTGGGAAATATATCCCTGACTTTGCATTTGTAAAGCCTGAGTTTCAATCTCAGATTCAAGGATTGGCTCATCACCCACAACGGCAATAACCTGATCGATAACATCCTGAGCCATAAATGAAGCCGGTATCAGGGCCAATATTAATAACACTACTATTTTACGAATACGCATACACTTAATTTTCATGAATTATGAGGTTGTTTTCCAGTTTCGCATTCTCCCGGAGCTGATTTTTCAGATCAGCCAGGAGATTCTGTTTGCGTTTATTTAAAATTATTTCAGATATTTTCGTTTCAAGCAAATCAACCGGTATTGTATCGCCGGGATTTAACAGCTCATTGATTTTTATAATATAACGATGTGTTGTATCCACAGTGGAAAAATAGCCAATATCCAGGCCGGAACGAACCTGCGGATTCATTTCAGCATTGATTTCATCAAGCAAATCATCGAGAAATATCCACCGGCGATGTTCCACAATTTCTTTATTGGTATTCTCCATTGCATCATAAAGTTCTGTCATATTATCGGAAGAAGATCTGCGTACTTTAGCAAGTTCACGATAATATGTACCCACATTAACATCCATAGTCATATAATGCGCTTTTACAGCGATACGATCAAGCACATATTCACTCAGATGCTTTTTATAATAGGTTTCAACCTCGTCCCGGTCAACTACGGAATCAAGGTTGTTGGCAAGATATTGCTGTTCAAACTCATAGATGTACAATTGCCTCCTGAATTCACGTATCTTTCGGGCAATGTCAGCTGTATCATTCAGTTCACTCATGGCCTTCCGGTACATCAGCTGCTGGTTAATCCATTTGCGGATATAATCTGAAGCAATCTGCAAGCTGTCTTCTGAAGGCAGAGCATCAGGTATCAATTCCTCCAGCTCAGATGCCGACAATCCCGTTCTGTAAACACTGACGATTGCATCCTCCGGCGGATCTTCATCTTCCGGAGGATTACAGGCTGCAATTGATATCACTACCAACACTACAGCAATATATTTCCATCGTATATCCATTATTTTTCCGGATTTACCGGTTCAACTGAAACGCTGAGCCGGCATGATTATTATCTGCAATGCAGGAATATATCACACAAGCCAAAGCGATCTTTATTCAGCGATTCTTTTTAAAACATCGTCGTGGATAGTGATATCATATTTGTCATGCAGAGCCTCAATCCACTGTTTTTCCAGTTGATTTTGGTAGTCAGCAGTAATAATACCACGGGCCTCACTCAGTTTTTTAACAGCAGGCTCAATCTTATTGACATACAAAAACATATCACCACCTGAATCAACAAGCTCCCCTTTGCGGTTGAGTTTTTTACTGTGCTCAGTAACAATATCAGTCACTTGCTGATTGTTTCCCTGTTCAAATGTTCCCCACAGACTTTTTTCCACATCAGTACCCTCTTCGGTATTAAAGGTGCTGTCAATTTCTGCCCAGCTTACCTCATCCTGCTTTTTAAACATTTTTTTAATGCGTTTTGCCTGCTTCTTGTCAGTCGTTTTAAGCTTTCTGACCTCATAACGGGTATCCCACATGTACTCATCTTTATGCTTCTTATAAAAAGTTTCAAGGCCGGCTGTATCTTCAACTGCTTTGGTCCAGACCATTTTGTCGGTAACATCAAACAACAAAATGCCGTCATGATATTCTTTCAAAAGGTATTTGAAGCGTGGGTATTTTTCTTCGAGGTGAGCTTCTTCGTACGCCAGAATTTCCTCACTGACGAAATCATCAAATTTTTCCCGGACAAACGCCTCTTTTTTCACGGGTGTTGATTTGCGGTTATACTTTCTCAGGTACTCGCCAAAATCAGCCTGGGTATAGGATTTATCAGCAAACTCAAAAATTTTCTCATCCATTTTGAGGGCTTCTGAAGGGTTCCAGGTACCGTAAAAAATGCTGTCGGTAACTTTTTCTGACACTTCCTTAAGGTGTTTCTCATGTACATTGGCATCATAGTCTTTTTTCAGCTGCTCAACCAGGACGTCTTTTGAGCGGGAAGCCCGTGCAGAATTGCTAATGCGGTTAGCGATGCCGGCTTTTTCCTCTTCAAAGCTACCAACTTGATCTCTGTCCACCAGCTTAATGAAATGGTAGCCATAAGACGTTTCCACCAGGTCGGAAATCTGACCGACAGTATCCAACTGATAAGCGGCACTTTCAAACTCCTGAATCATCTTACCACCCACACCAAACCATGGCAACATACCACCCGTGCGTGCAGATCGTCTGTCTTCCGAATACTTTTTAGCCAGCTCATTAAAATCTTCACCGGCATCAAGTTTGGCTTCTATTTCTTCTACTTTTTCACGGGCTTTTTTAAGTTGATCTTCCGTTGCTCCTTTGGGTTTCAGCACCATAATATGAGCGGTACGAATACGACCTTTTGCCGGCCGTTTATCCTTAACTTTTATGATGTGATATCCGAAGCGGGTGCGTACGATGGGTGAAATATCACCAACGGGTGTATCATATACTGCCGTTTCAAAAGGATAGACCATGCCAAAGACAGTAAACCAACCAAGGTCGCCTTTATTGTAACGCACGGATTTATCATCGGAATACGCTTTAGCAAGCTCACCAAAATCTTCTCCACTCAGGGCATTTTTGCGTATCATTTCTGCTTTTTTATACGCCTTGAGGGTATCTTCCGGGGAAGCATCCTGCTCAACTTCTATCAGGATATGGGCCGCATTAACATCGTATTTCTTTCGTTGGTAAGCTTCCCGGATCAGATCGTTTTCAACAGATTCGTCGGTAAGGTAAGGTTCGGCAAGTTGTGAGCGATACCCTTCCAGTTCCTGTTCAAAACTTTTCAGGGTATCCAGTCCCTTGTTTTTTGCCTCAACCACCTTCAGCTTAAAATTTACGAACAAATCCATATAACTTTTCAGGGAATCGATATTATAGTTTTCCCCTTCATTCTGATTGTTTTTGTTGTAAATGTGAAGGAATTCATCCACAGTTACTTTGTCCGGACCTACTTCCAGTAAAACATCATTCCCGTTTTGGGCCATGGCGCTCATTCCAAAGAAGAAAAGGCCGATAATCAAACATGTTTTTTTTATCATAGCTACTTGTATTTTAGGTCTTTAAAAATCTCTGCTGTAATTTGGCGCTTCGCGCGTTATTGAAACATCATGCGGGTGGCCTTCAAGCATGCCTGAATTGGTAATTCTGACAAATTTACCGTTTTCCTGCAGCTCCGGGATATTTGCTGCTCCGCAGTATCCCATTCCTGCCCGTAATCCACCAGCCAGCTGATATGCGACTTCACCCAGTGTCCCTTTGTAAGGTACGCGGGCAGCAATACCTTCGGGCACAAGCTTGGCAGCATCGGTTTCTTCGGCCTGGAAATAGCGATCCTTGGACCCTTTTTGCATGGCTTCAATGGAACCCATACCACGGTAGGATTTAAATTTCCGCCCGTTGTAAATGATGGTTTCTCCCGGTGATTCTTCTGTTCCGGCGAAAAGCGATCCGGCCATAACGGTAGACGCTCCGGCAGCAATGGCTTTTACAATATCTCCGGAATACCTGAGTCCGCCATCAGCAATAACCGGAATGCCATATTCTTTCATAGCCTCGGCAACATTAAATACCGCACTGAGCTGAGGCATACCAACACCGGCAATCACACGGGTGGTACAGATTGAGCCGGGGCCAATGCCTACTTTCACAGCATCAGCGCCATTGTCAGCAAGCATTTTTGCTGCATCAGCAGTAGCAATGTTTCCCACTACCACATCAATGTTTTTATGCTTTGATTTTACTTTTTTAAGCACTTCTGTAACCGATTTTGTATGGCCATGCGCTGTATCAATAACCACAGCATCCACGCCTGCCTCTACAAGGGCATCCACACGCTCATGAGTATCGCCGGAGATACCAACAGCAGCGGCAACACGAAGCCGGCCCTGCTCATCTTTACAGGAATTCGGACGGTCTTTGGCTTTAAAAATATCTTTATACGTGATCAATCCAACCAGCTTGTTCTTTTTATCCACCACCGGTAGCTTCTCGATTTTGTGCTTTTCGAGAATGGCAGCCGCCTTTTCCAGGTTTATTTCCTGCCCGGCAGTAATGATATTTTCCCGTGTCATCACGTCGCTGACTTTACGCTGCATTTCGGTTTCAAATCTCAGATCCCGGTTGGTAACAATACCTTCCAGTATACCATCAGAATCAACAACGGGAATGCCCCCGATTTTATTTTCTTTCATGATATCGAGCACATTTCCCACGGTAAGGCCGGCCGTTATGGTAATGGGATCATATATCATCCCGTTGTCAGCACGCTTAACCTTACGAACATTCAATGCCTGCTGTTCGATACTCATATTTTTATGCACAACACCAATTCCACCTTCTCTTGCCATCGTAATAGCCATGGCGGCTTCTGTTACCGTATCCATCGCTGCAGATACAATGGGCATGTTCAGGCGAATGTTTTTGCTAAACCAGGTTTGCAGACTAACCTCTTTGGGCATAACTTCTGAATAAGCGGGGACCATTAACACATCATCAAATGTTAAGCCTTCACCGATAAGTTTTTTGGACGTTAATGACATGGTATATCTGTTTGTTTTATGGTGTACGAAAATACAATTTTTTTTTGGATGCGAAAAGATCAAATCAGGCCGGGCAAAAAACCGATACACAGCGGGGTATCGCATATCATTCAAATATCCCGCTTTTGTTAAAACCTCAGGAAAGAAGCATTCTACCATCTGAAAAGTTTTTTGTAATTTGGCAGATCAGGAATTATCATGAACGAATACACCAAAATATTGGTAAAATACTGGGGTTATAGCAATTTTCGTGAACTCCAGGAAGAAATTATCCGGTCGGTAGCAGACGGCAAAGACACGCTGGGGCTAATGCCGACAGGTGGTGGTAAATCCATCACATTTCAGGTGTATTCCTTGTCCAGGGATGGTGTATGTCTGGTTGTAACACCACTCATCGCTTTGATGAAAGACCAGGTTTATAACCTTAAGCGACGCGGCATTAAAGCCGTTGCCATTTATTCAGGCATGAGCCGTGATGAACGTGAAATGGCACTGAATAATGCTGTAAATGGCGGCTATAAATTTTTATACCTGTCGCCGGAGCGCTTGCAAACCGAAGGATTCCGCGAGCGGCTAAAACAAATGAATGTCAACCTGCTGGCCATTGATGAATCGCACTGTATTTCGCAGTGGGGATATGATTTCAGGCCATCCTATCTGGAAATAGCCAGTATCCGGGAATTTGTTCCGGACGTTCCCATCCTTGCCCTGACAGCTACAGCCACACCAGAAGTGGTTAAAGACATTCAGGAAAAACTGAAATTCAAAAAGGAAAACGTTTATCAAAAGAGCTTTGAGCGTAAAAACCTTGCTTATGTTGTCCGCTATACCGAAAACAAAACGGCAGAACTCCTGAAAATTGTTAATCGCATACCAGGTTCAGCTGTTGTATATGTACGCAGCCGCAATAAAACCAAAAAGCTGGCTGATTTGCTGAAAAAACAAGGCATATCAGCAGACCATTACCATGCCGGACTCAGCAAAGAAGTGCGCGAGGAAAAACAGGATGCCTGGCAAAATGACAAAATCCGCATCATGGTATCCACCAATGCCTTTGGCATGGGCATTGACAAACCCGATGTCAGGCTTGTAGTGCATATGGACCTGCCCGATTCACTGGAAGCCTATTTCCAGGAAGCCGGGCGTGGCGGACGCGATGGCAAAAAAGCCTGGGCGGTGCTGCTTTATAACGAAACCGACACCAGTAACCTGAAAAAACGCATCAAAACCAACTTCCCGCCAACCGATAAAATTAAGCGGGTATACGAAGCACTGGGCAATTATTACAGCTTGCCGGTAGGTGCCGGTAAAGACATGGCATACGATTTTGATATTTATGACTTCTCAAAAAAATTCAAAATCGACCCTATCACCATACATTACAGCCTGAAAGTGCTTGCCGGTGAAGGGTACCTGGAGCTTACCGACGAAGTCAATAATCCCAGCCGGGTGTTGTTTACCATTCAGCGGGATAAATTATACGAATTTCAGGTAGCATATAAAAACCATGATGTCTTCATAAAACTGCTGCTTCGCTCCTATACCGGCCTTTTTACAAATTTCACAACCATAAATGAAGACATTCTGGCAAAACGGGCAAATACCACACCCCAGGTAATCTATGAATACCTGATAACGCTGCAGAAACTCAACATCCTGAAATACATCCCCCGTAAAGACAAGCCCATGGTGGTGTACACGGAAGAACGGCTGCCCGTAAAACACCTCAGCTTTGATAATAAAGGCTACAATTTCAGAAAAAAACGCTTTAAAAAACGCATAGAAGCCGTTACGCACTACGCCACCACTACAGCCAAATGCCGTTCACAAATTCTGCTTGAATATTTCGGACAAAAAAATCCAAAACGTTGTGGTCAATGCGATGTATGCCTGCGCCGCAATGAACTTGGCCTGAGCAAATATGAATTTGATATGATACTGGATGCAATCAAACAACACATTAAAGAAAACCCCCTGCTTCTCAATGAACTTGTCCAGAAAGTAAACCACAACAATGAAAAGCTCATCAAAGTTATTGAATGGCTGTTTGATAATCAAAAGATTCATCGCAATGACAAAAATCAACTCATCTGGGGAACTCCGGATGAATCACATCCCACAAATGCATAATTTATCAGGATTTCATAAAAATCCCGATAAAATCACATGCATAATGCAACCTTTTGCTTATCTTTCGCTTTTAATAGTAAACGATATTTATGATCCGACATTCAATAATTACGCTCTTGTTTATTGCCGGTTTTGCATTAACAAGTTCCGCTCAACATCAGACTTCACAGATTTTAAAAGGCGAACGTGCTGATACCTACGCTCCCGGTTCCGAACTGGTGCGGCTGAAACCATTTTCCGATGTACCAAATTACCTGCGATTCAGGCAGGGAAAAGCCATTCCGGAAGCCAAAGCCTTTCCCTATCTCAGTCGCTTTATAGCACAAGGAAAAGGAAAATCCGGTTTCCAGCTGATCAACATGAACAATGGCAGCATGAAAATGACTCATAAACGCTATGTTCAGACAATCAATAACATTCCCCTGGAATACTCAGCCTACCTTTTGCATTCAGACAATGGTATGGTGAAGTCCATGAACGGAAATATCTGCTCCGATCCGGAAATATCCGGTAATTTCCAACTCAGTAAAGCCGAAGCACTTGCGGCTGCAGAAACTCACATTGGTGCAGATGTATACATTTACGATGAAGGCGCAGAAAGCCCGTACCGGGGAGAGTTTTCAGAACCTAAACCCGAAAAGGTGTATTTTCCGGATAAAGGCAATCTGTATTCCAATGCCTTCAGAGCTGCGTATAAAATTGATGTATTTGCCCTGTATCCATACAGCCGCCACTGGGTATATGTGGATGCCCAAACGGGAGAAGTCCTGGATAAAGAAACCCGCATCCACACCACAGATGTTCCCGGCACAGCCGTTACAGCCTACTCAGGGACTCAAAGCATCGTTACCGACAGCTACAATGGCTACTACCGCCTGCGGGAAAGCGGCCGCGGCAACGGCATAGAAACTTACAACTGTCAGGATGATGCCAGTTATCAGAATGCCGTAGATTTCACCGATGATGACAATCACTGGGACAATGTCAATGCTGATCTCGATGAATACGCTACCGATGCACACTTTGCCACCGAACAAACCTACGATTACTTTTACAACGAACACGGCCGAAATTCCATTGACGGTTACGGACTTAAACTGGAATCATACGTGCATTTCAGCCTGATTGATTACGATTATCCCAGTAATGTCAATGCATTCTGGAATGGCAGCGTGATGACTTATGGCGATGGCAGCGACACCTATACACCGCTGACTACCGTTGACATTGCCGCTCATGAAATTACACACGGGCTGACGTCTTACACATGCAACCTGGTGTATCAGGATGAATCCGGTGCACTCAACGAATCTTTCAGTGATATTTTCGGCGCTACGGTAGAATTTTATGCTGTGCCCTCCTATGCCGACTGGTATATTGGTGAGGATATCGGCTCCCCGTTTCGCTCACTTGCCGATCCCAAAGCCTACGGAAATCCCGACACATATCAGGGTGAATACTGGGTAACCGACGGATCTGATAATGGCGGTGTACACACCAATATGGGTGCCCTTTGCTACTGGTATTACATGCTTTGCGAAGGCGACAGTGGCACCAATGATAATGGGGACAGTTACGCTGTCAGTCCCATTGGCATGGCCTCAGCAGAAGATATAGCATTCCGGTTGCAAACCGTGTATCTGACAAACACATCCGAATATGCTGATGCGCGTTTTTATGGCATTCAGGCAGCAGTTGACCTCTTTGGCTCATGCAGCACTGAAGTAGAAGCTGTTACGGATGCATTTTACGGCATTGGTGTGGGACCGGCATACATTCCTACCGTGCAGGCTGATTTTACAGCTACCTACACCGAGGGCTGTGAAACTCCCTTTACGGTTAATTTCCAGAACCTCAGCATCAACGGAACCAGTTTTGTCTGGGATTTTGGCGATGGAAATACCAGCACAGAGGTTAACCCGTCACATACATACACAAGTTTTGGCGATTTTGACGTAAAACTGTATGCCAACGGCGGAGATTGTGGTGAGGATTCCATCACCAAAACCGGGTTTGTTTCCGTCGATCCCTCCAATCCCTGCATAACCCTTATGCCCGAAAGTGGTAGTGAAACATCGGAAGCCTGCAATGGCAGCCTTTATGATGCCGGCGGACCAGCCGAACCTTATCTGGATCAAACCGATGCCACCTTTACCATCGCTCCTGCAGGCGCTACCGAAATCACGATGAACATCAGCGAATTTGATATTGAACCGGGCTCCGGCAGCACATGCGATTTCGATTACATTGCCTTTTACGATGGCAATAGCACTTCAGCACCACTGATCAACGGCACGTATTACTGCAACACTACCGGCAACCCGGGAACAATCACATCCAGTGGCGGTGCTATAACCATTGAATTCCACAGCGACCAGGCCGTTGCACACGATGGATTTCAGATCGACTGGGAATGTATACAGGAAGAAGCACCACCGGTTGCAGCATTCAGTGCAGATGGCTTATTTTGCACGGGCAGACTGCAGTTTATGGACGAAAGCAGCAACCTGCCAACAAGCTGGACCTGGGATTTCGGCGATGGAAACACCAGCAATGAGCAACATCCGGAACATGTATATCACACTGCCGGAACATACACTGTCAGCCTGAGTGTGAGCAATGCTTATGGAAGCGACAACATTACCAACACGCTAACCATTGGCCTGGGACCTGCTCCGTCAGTTGAGAACCAGACAGTATGTATGGATTCAGCCTTTACGCTTGACATTGATGGTTACGGCGACAACCTGAACTGGTACAATGATGCTGATTGTTTTGATCTGGCCCACAGCGGAGCCCTCTGGGAGCACCCGGCAATCAGCAGTTCCACAAACTATTATCTCCGTGAAATGATACCCTCTCCCGACGATACCACTGGCGCAAGCAACAATACGGCCGGCGGGGGATTCTTTGGGAATGTGGACTATGTGCATTACCTGGTATTTGACGCGTATCACAGTTTTACATTAAAATCCGTCAATGTTCATGCTGACGGAGCAGGAACACGCAGTATCGCTTTGCGCGATCAGAATCAGAACATCATCGAAACCACCGATGTGTATATTCAGGATGGTGTTAGCCGCATTGATCTGAATTTCGACGTACCTGTGGGTGAAAACCTGCAGCTTGTTGGGCTGGGCGCACCGGATTTGTACCGCACCAGCGATGCATCCTATCTAAATTACCCCTACACCATTGACGGGGTGCTTAGCATAAAATACAGCAGCGCATCCACCACTCCGTCAACGCCTTACGAATATTACTATTACTTTTACGACTGGATTGTCACCACACCATTCTGCGAAAGTGAAACAGCCGTAATGGACATTGATGTGGAAGACTGCACGGTAGGAAAAATAATGAATCCCCTAAGCGACAGACTCAGCATGCATCCGAATCCGGGGAAAGGAACCTTTTACCTCAGCGGTATAAAAAGCAAAGACTATCCGCTTAACATACGGATTACTGACAGCCGTGGTAAAGCGGTCATTCAAAAATCCGTTACAAGCAACAAAATTGATCTTCACAAGCTCAGTTCCGGCATGTATTTTATGCGGGTGAACACCGCTACCGACACACATGTCATAAAGTTTGTGGTAAAATAAAAAGCTACTCGCATGCAAAGTCAACGCATTCAGCCAAAGCCGTTCGGTAATCCGGGCGGCTTTTTTTTTGGGACTCCCACACACCAAACCCAACCCTGATTTCGTTAACATTCTGAAATCACAAACCT